>NZ_JAHGAH010001179.1:0-832 GCF_030248475.1 Vibrio sp. D173a | reverse complement strand
AGATGCGGTTTTCAGCGTTGGGTAGACGGTTTAATTGTGGCGAGTTTACCCAAAAGAAATAACAAAAACCTTTGTTTAATTATGTGATCTGTTTCACTTTGGAAGTGTGATGTCGCTCGATAAAAAAGCGGGCTCACCTGTGGTAAGCCCGCTTTAAAACTAAAATATAGAGTTGCTCTTTTAGAACACTTCCAAACAGAAGCGCCCTAAGAAAATGCGACTACTTAGAATTACATCGCTGCTTCAAAGATTGCAGAGATCTCTTCATGTGTTGCTTGTTTCGGGTTAGTGAAACCACAAGCATCTTTTAGTGCATTGTCAGACAGAGTAGGGATGTCTTCCAGTTTCGCACCAAGTTGAGCGATACCTGCTGGGATACCAACATCAGCAGCCAGAGCTACGATAGATGCGATAGCCGCTTCTGCGCCTTGCTCTGCTGTCATCTCTTCAACATTTACACCCATTGCTTTTGCCACATCACGTAGACGCTCAGGACAAACTTGCGCGTTGTAGAGGTCGTAGAAACCACCCAGTTGGTGCGCCATAGCGTGTACGTAACCTAGAGATGCATTGTTGAATGCCATACCTGCCATGAACTGTGCGTAAGCCATTTGCTCACGAGCTTCGATGTCGTCACCGTTGCTTACTGCAGTGCGTAGGTGTGCTTGGATAAGCTCAATCGCTTTGATTGCAACGGCATCAGTAATCGGTGTCGCTGCGATAGATACGTACGCTTCGATAGCGTGAGTCAGCGCATCCATACCTGTTGCAGCAGTCAGCGATGCAGGCTTAGCAAGCATCAACTCAGGATCGTTTACAGAGATAAGTGGCG
>NZ_JAHGAH010001178.1:0-559 GCF_030248475.1 Vibrio sp. D173a | reverse complement strand
TATAGGTACACTTTGTATCTCAAGGTTATCCAAAGCCTCAATTTGTGCATCTCGTTTATTACACATTAACATCATATTACATCCGGCATCTAGCGCAGCTTGTGCTCTTTGTGCTGGACCACCCATGATCGCAGCCCCTTCCATTGTCAGGTCATCGGAAAATACCAGACCTTTAAAACCAAGCTGCTTTCTCAACACATCTTGTAGCCAATAGCGAGAGCCACTTGCTGGCTTGTCATCGTAGTTCGAGAAAACCACATGCGCCGGCATCATTGCATCTAGAATACCCGCCTCAATTTGTGCCTTGAAGATCGCCATATCGGTTTCAAAAATGTCTTGTCTTAGGTCGTAAGGTGTCTCTAGGTGCGAGTCTGCAATCACGCCACCGTGTCCTGGGAAGTGCTTACCCGTTGTCGCCATGCCCACCGACTTCATGCCTTTAATGAATGCGCTGCTATGACGAACGATGGTATCGATATCCTCGCCAAACGCTCGGTTACCTATCGCTTTACAGTCGTGGCCTTTATCTAATACAGGTGCGAAGCTCAGGTCGATATCA
>NZ_JAHGAH010001177.1:0-707 GCF_030248475.1 Vibrio sp. D173a | reverse complement strand
ACGCTAACGTGTCGGGGGAGAAAACAGAAGGCAGCGAAGAGAGTTATACCGCCGATGTGACGGTGAGCTGGGAGCTGGACTTGTGGCAGCGATTAGCAGATGTCACAGCAGCTTCTCGTAAAGACGTTGCCGCAACTCAAGCGAGCCTACAAAACGCGACTAACCTTTTAGCTGCAAACATTATGCGTGGCTGGCTTGAAATCAGTGTGAACCAACAGCTGTTAGATATTGAGGAGCGACGTTTAGCGATCCTCGAAAACAATGAAACGCTGGTTTTAGATCGCTATCAAGTTGGGTTAGGAACGCTAGAAGAGCTCGACAATGCCAAAACCAGCACAGCTTCTACTCGCGCTACTGTCGCTCAGTATCAAGAAAACCTAGCACAGAGCAAACGAAGCCTATTGCTGATAACAGGCGAGCTGAATACCAATGTCACTGACGTCAATGTCGCGCAAGCATTTCCTGATGTTCTCAATCCACTTGAAAATATGTCGGTGCAAAATCTAGCAGGTCGTCCAGATCTTCAACAAGCCTTCTTCAATATTGAAGCCGAGAGTTTGAGAACCGATGCTGCTTATAAAGCGATGCTGCCATCGTTCAGTCTTTCTGCGAGCTTAAAAGACATGGCTGAAACACCAAGTGCAGCTTTGTTTGCCAACCCTTTGTGGAGTGCGTTAGGGCAGGTATCTGCACCGCTATTCCAAGGT
>NZ_JAHGAH010001176.1:0-629 GCF_030248475.1 Vibrio sp. D173a | reverse complement strand
CCAAGTCAGACGCAATCGACAGCTCTGGCATATCAACCACAGATTGAACGTCAATCGTCGCTTCTGCAGGTACTGTTGCCGTGCCATCATTCACATCGAACGTCACATTCACATTGCCATCGAAGTTTTCATTCGGTGCAAATGTGTAAGTGCCATCACCATTGTCCACCAATGAACCGCTATCAGACGCGACATTTTCTACCGACAAGTTGTCGCCATCAATATCGCCTGCATTTTGCAGAAGCTGTTCTTCAGTGAAAGTGAAGCTGGTGTCTTCTTGAGTCACAAACTGTGGCTCGCCGCCTGTTGGTAGGTCGTTGACTGGGTTAACCGTTAGATCTGCCGTTGCTTGAATCGTTTCATCACCATCGGTAATGTCGAAGTTCAAATCAATGTCGCCATTGAAATTCGCATCTGGCGTGATAGTAAAGCTACCATCATCGTTTGCTGTTCCTGTCGCATTGCCGTCAACGGTCAGGTTAGATGCCGATAGGTCGTCACCATCAACGTCCCCCGCTTGAGCAAGTAACTGCTCTTGGCTTAGGTTAATCGAGCCATCTTCATCGACACTGTATGCCAACTCACCCGATACCGGCGCATCGTTAACAGGCAGAACATCAATGCTTGCT
>NZ_JAHGAH010001175.1:0-812 GCF_030248475.1 Vibrio sp. D173a | reverse complement strand
TTCACGAAATAAAAACCTGCAAACCCTGCGTACTTTTCAATACACAGGGTTTGCGGGTTTCAGTTATGAAGTCTTGCGATAATCTGGATGGATAACATAGTGCTTTTTGGGGTTTACAACTAATTGTATGTATCCATGATCCTCCAACGTTTTTAATGCTCTATCTCTATCAGCTGACGCCGTCAACCCTTTCCAACCTTTCTGATTAAGCTGTTGTTTGGTAAAGCTTGGACTCAATTTAGAAAGATTATTCAACAGCGATTCTACGCTAGTATCCGTGCGATTAAATTCATATATTTTCTGAGCATGAGACCACAAATAATCAATCCACAAAAGCGCTCTTTTCAGATGCGGAGAGCTAATCGTAGCCTTAAACTCACGATCAGATGCATCTTCATCGATAGCTAAGTCCATTAGGTGAGAAATACACGCTAATTTCGCAGCCAATGCAGGATGTTTTATTCGTACAGCTTGCTCCTCCGCTGTGTAGTTTTTTAATTCTGCTTGAAACTCCGCTTGCCAGTCATTCCATTTTTTCTGAGCTCCATCCGAAAATCGATATTCCTTTGGGGCTTGATAACCTAATTTTGCCAAGTTTTTGAATATCTCGTAAACAATGGATACTGAGTTTTCATCAACTATTTCATCAACATACTCTGGCTCGATAGGCTCTGGATATACTGCTAATTGAAACCGCTCCATTAACCCGTCATTAACTGAATTGGTTCTGCGATCTTCAAGTATCTTTGCTATCATTGAGGGTTGTATCCCTCCCAAAATACTGCTGTGGACAGATGGTACAATGACCTTTT
>NZ_JAHGAH010001174.1:0-841 GCF_030248475.1 Vibrio sp. D173a | reverse complement strand
GCTCTAATTCTCTGCTTTAGCTGTCGCAGCTTCCAATTCGACGTCGACCACGGAACTGCGCTCATCCAACTTAATAAACAGAGCCAGTACACCCATTGCCGCCATCACCCAGAAAATGTTCGCGCCCCACAATTCATAACCCCAACCACTCAGAGTGGTCATCAATGCGATAAACGCACCAAGCGGAATCGCATTATAGAGTGCTTGCAGTGCCACCATCTTATTCTCTTCTTCAGATTGGATGTACTGAATGGCAGCAATGTGCGCCATTGCGAATGTCACACCATGCAGCAACTGCACTAATACCAAACCAAAGATATCGGTTGTCGATGCCGTAATACCCCAACGCGCAATCACACCCAGTGCAGCAATAACAAATAGCGTTCTGAGTGCCGTGCCAGAGAAGAGATGCTTACTTAATGCAAACACCCCCACTTCAGCCACGACCCCTAAGCTCCACAAGTAGCCGATGATGGCTTCGGAGTGGCCCGCTTCCTTCCAATAAATAGCACTGAAACTGTAGTAAGCAGCGTGACTACCTTGCAATAACGCCATCAACGCAAGGAACTTCACAACCGAGCGCTCACGCATCAACGCTCCTAACTTTGGACGTACTTGGTGCTGTTCGGATTGCGTCACTGGCATCAGGTTCGGGTTTCTCATTGCCAGTATCAGAGATACAAACACCCCAGCCAATGCCGTATACAAGATCATATCGGTGCCAAACTGTGCCACCAGATAACCAACCACGGTCGAGCCAGCAATAAATGCAACCGAACCCCAAAGTCTTGTGCGGCCATAATCCAACTACTACAGTCGACTTAAGGTGTTGGATTATGGC
>NZ_JAHGAH010001173.1:0-788 GCF_030248475.1 Vibrio sp. D173a | reverse complement strand
GCTATCCGCTTGTTGAATTGCTAACCGCTGTAATGTGTAGCTTTATTGCTGCTCACTTTGGTTTTAGCTACTACGCACTGGCCTTGATCTTTTTTACTTTTGCCCTGATTGCAGCGACCTTCATCGATCTCGATACCATGCTACTGCCAGATCAAATCACCTTGCCTCTAGTCTGGTCGGGGATTGCTCTGGCACTGTTTGGAGTGAGCCCAATTTCGCTGCAAGATTCAGTTATCGGTGCAATGGCTGGTTATCTTGCTCTGTGGTCAGTCTATTGGCTATTTAAGCTACTCACAGGCAAAGAGGGCATGGGCTATGGTGATTTCAAACTACTGGCAGCGCTTGGCGCATGGCTTGGTTGGCAACACCTACCTATGATCATCTTGCTTTCCTCTCTCGTTGGCCTCGTATTTGGCTTGATTCAATTACGATTGAAACAGCAAGGCATCGATAAAGCCTTCCCGTTTGGCCCATATCTCGCCATTGCTGGTTGGATTAGCCTGATTTGGGGCGAGAACATTATGGCTTGGTATTTTACTTCGGTTTTAGGAATTTAATTTATGGCGACCATTATTGGCCTCACTGGCGGCATTGCTAGCGGAAAAACCACCGTTGCAGACCTATTTCAAGAGCACTTCAACATCGATATTGTCGATGCCGATATCGTGGCTCGTGAAGTCGTAGCAGTCGGCAGTGACGGACTACGCCAGATTGCTGAACATTTTGGCGAAGCGATCCTTCTAGAAGACGGTACCCTCAACCGAGCTAAGCTTCGTGAACAGATCTTT
>NZ_JAHGAH010001172.1:0-872 GCF_030248475.1 Vibrio sp. D173a | reverse complement strand
CACTCTGGCTAAACTCATTGAGTTCATTAACGAACTCTTGAATGGAGGCAACTGTCGCATTAGCACGAACTTGAGCACTAAAGACCACCGCACCAGTTTCACGATTACTTGCGAAGTAGCCGCTTGCTCCGTAGGTATAACCTTTGTCTTCACGTAGGTTCTGATTCACTCGGCTATTGAAGTTACCTGCAAGGTTGAAGTTCGCCAATTGAGCTAAATACTGCTCGCCAGTCGCGTCAAAAGGTAGACCTTTACGCACCAAACGAACAATGCTTTGTGGCGCATTTGGCTTGTCGACCAAGTACAGATGTTGGCCTTCCAACGGCGTAATGACCTGCGGACGCTTCAATGGAGCCGCATCGCCCTGCCACTCTTTAAAGAAGTTTAGCTGCTTTTCAGCCTCCCTTTTCGTTTTACATCATCCAAGGTTAATGACTTAAGTGACGCTTCGGTACCATCACTCGAACGTCCAAATAAGCTATCTCCAAACAGGACTTCACGCGTTGCCTGAGAGGGCATCCAACTCGGTTGTTGGTGTTGGTACACCACACCCTCAAGCATTTGTCTTTTAACGCGTGCGAAATCTTGTTCGTCAAACTTAGGGCTAAATAGCACTTCTTCAACAGTCGCCAGTGTTTGCGCTAAGTTCTTCTCTAAAGATGAAACCGAGATGTCTGTGGTGTAGCTGCCTGAGCTGATGCTGACGCTGCTGCCCAATTTATCCAGTGTCGCCTGTAACTCTTCAACTGAGAGCTGCGTTGAGCCCTCTTCCATCATCGCCGCAGTTAAGTTAGCCAAACCTTCTTGCCCTTTAGCAACATAACGCTCACCAGCTGGCAGTTGGAATTGCAACTGTACGGTCGGAGTTTCCG
>NZ_JAHGAH010001171.1:0-846 GCF_030248475.1 Vibrio sp. D173a | reverse complement strand
GATACATTGCACGAACAGGCAAAGCAGTTTATGAGCTTGAAGACGGCACCATTACTTCTTGTCCTCCGGGGGATAAATCGTGGCGTCTTAAAGCATCCAATATTGAACTAGACCAAGATGAAGAGAGCGCGACCTTCATCAATCCTCGCTTCGAAGTGCTCGATGTTCCAATTTTTTACCTACCATACCTGACGGTTCCAGTAGGTGAGAGTCGTAAAACCGGTTTCCTTTACCCAACATTTTCTTACGGCTCAAGCGATGGTTTCGAAACTGAGGTTCCATTTTATTGGAATATAGCACCTAATTACGACCTCCAAAGTACCATTAAGTACATGTCGGAGCGTGGCACCCAACTTAACAATGAGTTTCGCCATCTCAGCGAGTTCGGTGAAAGCACCGTAACCTTTGAATACCTCGACAAAGACAGTAAATTTAAAGATAAAGGTAGCCGTTGGGGTGTTCGAGTTTGAAGGCATCTATAAGCAGGCATGGAAATTCGATATCGATTACTCCAAAGTCAGCGATGTCGACTACTTTACAGATGTTGATTCCAGCATTGGTAACCGTGAAGACGGCCAATTGATGCAGTCTGGATCTGTGGCTTATCGTGCACTCAATTGGGACGCATCAATAGCCGTACGCGACTTTCAAGTGTTGACGGAGGGGGAAAACCAACCCTACCAACTGATGCCGCAAGTCAAGTTCAACTACTACGCTCCTATTTTATGGGACATGGTAGAAATGGATGTTATCAGTCATGTATCTCGCTTTGAGACAGAAGCAAGCGGTAAGCCTGCAGCTACTCGTGCCCATGTTGAACCGGGTATCAAGGTACCGCTGAGCACA
>NZ_JAHGAH010001170.1:0-857 GCF_030248475.1 Vibrio sp. D173a | reverse complement strand
TTGGTTTACGTACGCCTAGACCATAAACACATGGGCGTTGGCGGTGATGACTCTTGGAGCCCAAGAGTGCACAAGGAATTCCAGTTAACGGACAATCAATACGCTAACAAGGTGACGTTTAAACCCGCTCAGCAAGCGATAGAAGACATAAACACACGCCAATGTAGATCAATCCCAAAGTTCCGGCTTGGGGATTTTTCACATTTCTAAACACCTTCAAAAATTTAAAATTCATTTCACTACCACTTCATTTATATGACAGAAAATTCAAATGTAATTAAGTTAAGTTAGATTATATCTAATTTAACTACACGTAATTTTAATATTTCTACTTCAATATCCATTGTCATCAAATACAGCGATGAAGTAGAAAAAAATCATGTGGCACTTTCAAAATCCAGTTGAAATTATCAGTGGTGATAATGCATTAAGCGAATTACATTCAAGAATAAATGGGCGCAATTATTCAATAGTCACCTATGACAACGACGTATTTAAAACATATACAGAAGAAGTCATTCAAGCGATTGGTCACCAGCCCAACCACATTATTGATGGTGTAGTTGAAAACCCTCACTTTGATAATTTAAGTCTGCTTTGTGACCAATTAGGTCAGCAAAAAGAGAATACCGAAGTTTTTGTCGCGCTTGGTGGCGGTTCAGTAATGGACACCACAAAGGTATTGGCCGCGAGCAGTGGTGATTTCAATCGTGTAGTTGACTACTTAACAGGCAAAGTAGATGCGGACTCGTTGGCTTACCAAGAAATCATTGCGATACCAACCACTGCAGGAACAGGCAGTGAGGTAACACATTGGGGCACCGTTTGGGACCCAGAAAACGACAAGAAATACTCTC
>NZ_JAHGAH010000117.1:0-4798 GCF_030248475.1 Vibrio sp. D173a | reverse complement strand
CCTTTAAATCGCCGCCGCGTCTACAAACCAAGTCAGTCTCGCTGAACCTAGCATCTCGAGGTTACTTGGGTATAACTATCTCAATAAAAGCCAAAAGGGCACAACGGTGCCCTTTCTTAATAAGACTTCAAACAAGAAAGTAACTCTTCATGTGGTCTAAGAAGTATTCAACGCGCATTGGCTTTAGTTTTCGCTCTTTATATACCATGTTAACAGACGATTGCTGATAGATTTCGTTGGGAAGGACGGGTACTAACGTTTTATCGGTATCATATTTCTCTACTAGGCTAGACATGATGAAAGCTAGTCCTAGACCTGAAGTACAAGCTTTGAAAATGGTATAGCCGCTATTGACTGTCAATGCCACAGGTAGTTGTTTAAGTACTGATTTATCTGACTCTTGATAAATGAATGGATTTTTAGATTTGAGCTGTCTATGAGGCGCTTTTAGGTCAGCAATAGACCCAATTTCGCCGTATTCTAAAAGATATGTCTTTGATGCCATAAGGTATCGTCTATATGATAATAACTCACTTGAAATCAAGCTCTTACTGTTTACTTCTCCAATGCAAAACCAAATGTCGATACCTTCTTCAAGCATATCGACTTGACGATTAGAAAAATCAAGGTCGAGCAAAACTTTAGGGTACTTTTGGGAAAAACTCACGAGGGCGTCTTGAAGTAGGAGGTTACCAAAGTCAACAGGTACGACAACTTTCAAAATGCCTGTGGGTTCAAGTTGGTGGTGCATTATTTCATCTTCTGAACGCCTTAAAACATCGTCCACATTTTGAAAGTAGCGGTAGAGTGCTTTTCCCTCCTCAGTTAGGTTAAGTGCTCGCGTTGAACGTATGAGGAGTTTGACGCCGTAGTATGCTTCTATTTCCGATATCTTACGGCTTACAGTAGAGGCATTGATTCCTAGCTCTTCAGCGGCTTTAGACAACGAGTTTAGGTCTACTACACGCCGAAAGATGACAAGTGTGTTTAAGTCAAAGCGATTATTGTTTCTGTGCAAAACTGTTCCTGATTTCGAGCCATTTAACCATAAGTCTATATGTAGATAATATCAAATCAATACACAGTATCTGATTGCCGTTTGAACTCTCTAAGTATTGACGTTAATAGTATCGAATGAAGGACATTCTAAGATGAATTTAACTCTCCATAATCTTTCGAAACCTCTAACTTTAGCTGCCATTGTTGTATTGGTAATATCTGCTGCTAGCATGATTCTTAGTGATTTGTACTCTCCATTTACAACGGATAGTTACGTGATAAGTGATATATCGAGAATATCTACTGATATTGATGGTGTGGTAGAACACATATACGTAAGAAATGGTCAATTCGTTAAGAAAGGTGACCCTCTTTTTAAAATTAAAACTGACGAACTTCAATCTAAGTACGATACCGCTTATGCAAATTTGATTATTCTAGAACAGAATTTTAAGAAGATTGAACTTGAAATGGGTTTGATTGAAAGTGAAATAAAACAAAAAACAGAAATTGCTAATAATAAAAAACTGCACTATATCAGGATGAAAACCCTTTTACGCAATAAAGCTATTAATCAGCAACAATATGATGATGCTTATACAGCGTACGTTGATGAAATAAGAGAAATAGAACAGCTTAAAATCAAGTTACAGATTAACCACGTTAAGCTTGGCTCAGAACAAGGTGGAAACGGTGGGCTGATGTTAGGGAAAGCTATATTAGAAAAAGCTAGGAAAAACATTAATAAAGCTACAATACATGCTCCATTTGACGGAGTAATCACCAATATGCAGCTCGTAAAAGGTAATTTTGTATCAAAGAGCTCACCGCAAATCGTCATAACCTCTCAATCACAGAGACAGCTCGTCGCTGATTTTAACGAAAAAGGTTTAGATCTTTTACCCAATGCGGATTGCTTGGTTGTGTTTGATGCTATACCGGGCAGAATATTCAAGACACAAGTAACTAGCATAGACCAAGCGATAACTGTAACAGGGGTTGGCGATCAAAAGTTAGGAGAGACCGCTAAGGTAGCTCAGGGAGATAGATGGGTACGCAAAAGCCAATACGTTCGTTCTACTATGAATATGCCAGATGTTGATAGCAGTCTAATTTCAGGCTCTCGAGCAACAGTAATGGTAGTTCGTGACGATAGCAAATACTGGAATTCATTTTCATATATGACGATGCATATTATTGCGTTGTTTCGTTACCTATACTAATGAAAGATATACCTTATGTTTAACATAAAAGCACCAATGATAAGAAGTGCACTATTTTTTACCCTATCGATTGTTATCACAGATATGTTGCATTTAGGAATGCCAGTATTTAGTGTTTTTTTAGGTCCAGCTTTGATTTTACGAGATAAATTTAGCTTGAACAAATCATTAGTGTTCATATCTTTAATTAGTATCTATTTTATTTCAGGTTCCTTGGCTGCGACAATACTCGATCATAACCAGTGGGCGTTAATAGTGAGCTCGATTTTCGTAATATATAGCTATTTGCGAATTGAAAAACTTGCTTCATTTTCAACGGCGCCGGTATTTTTATATTGTTATGGACTTATCAATACAACATATGGAACTTCGATGGAGTTGTATTTTTATCAACTTCTACATGTAGCGTTCATGATGCTACTACTAGCAAAAGCTATTTTTTGGATTTTGCCGACTCCTTCTAACCAAATGTCATCTAAACAAAATCAAAAAGTCGTCAAGCGTTCTAAGGCTCTGAATGTGATATCCACAATCATCATATCTCTATCCTTGGTTTACTTTCTATCGATTGAAGTTGGCAAGGCCATATTCTGCCTTTCAGTAATCATAAGTATTGTTTGTAGACCAGATTATGCTTCGATCATAAAAGGCCTAAAAAGTATCTTACCGCTGCAGGTATCCGGCTGTTTCATTGCTCTAATATTACATATGCTTGTGGCTGGTCATGGTCAAAATATACTAATGCTATCGCTAGTGATATTTGGCTTCTCTATTGTTGTATTTTACTTTGCGCATAGTTCGGAGAAAGTCTCTAAGAAGATACCAAACTTTGAAATTGGACTCCTGGCAGCGACGCTGACACCGTTTACGCTTTATACTCATTCAACTGGATTTGATATTGGTCCATTTATTCGACGAGCTACGAATATGGGCGTTATTTGGGGGTTGGGTACGCTCATGATTGTGCTGCTGCCATGGTGTCTATCGTGGTTCAAGCGTATTTAAATACATTACTCTAAGGATCAGGTATTTTGTAGAAGGGTAAGACTTTGTTGCGCAATTCAATAGAACTCAATCCAGAACCTACGACCTGCTCCGCTACGTCCATTATATCTCGTAGCCCTATGCCTAGACCACGTTACAAAGCAACCAACTGGAAGCAATACAACCAATCACTCATTATCCGTGGCTCTTTGACCTTTTGGATTGATGAAGAGGCGATAAGCGGGTGGGTGCAAAGCAAACAGCATAAGCGCGGGAGGCCGCTCCGTTTCAGTGACTTAGCCATCACGACAGCACCCATGGTGAAACGAGTTTTTTCTATGCCACTGAGAGCGCAGCAAGGATTTATCGACTCAATATTTAGGTTAGATCAAGTACCATTAAGTTGTCCGCATGACACTTGTATCAGTCGTATAGCCGAGCAAGTCGAGGTCTCATTTGCGACTAAAACGAGAGGAGTGATACAGCACCTAGCTATTGATGCAACAGCACAATCTGCATAAAAACACATACCAACAACGCCCGCACAGGCTATATTCAACTTTATTTATGTCAAAAAATACCCGCTAAAAAATGACCGAAATCACATTGAATTTAACAAATAAAACTAATATTTAACCTTGTTAGAAGTTGTGAAAATTCGTGATGTTTTTTGAAATGCTGACTTTTGCGAACCGATGAAGGTGTAAAGGTAGGTAAAAATGCTGTTTGGCCGTACAATTAGTTGTTACGATTAATGCGAAAGAGAATTGTTATCAAAAATCGCAAGGTAAAAACTAAAGTGAAAAAGAAGCTACAACCTAAAAGTCTCGTGATCAAAAAAACACAAACCATTACGCCGAACATGCAACGCATTACTCTGCAGGGCGAGGCGTTAGGCAATTTTCCGCTCGATTGCGAAGGCAGCTATGTTAAGTTGCTGTTCAACGAAGTTGGGGGGACAGATATCCAAGGCTTTTCTGAGGAAAATCGCCCAGTAATGCGCACTTACACCATTCGCCGCTTCGATCCACAGGCATGCACGATTGAAGTCGACTTCGTACGTCACATCACCAAAGATCTACAATGTGGCTTTGCGGCGCGCTGGGCAATGGCGGCGAAAGAAGGCGACACAATCAGCATAGTAGGCCCTGGTAGCATTTCGAACCTTAACACAGACGCAGATTGGTTCTTTATGGCAGCGGATATGACGGCGCTGCCTGCTCTATCTGCAAAAATTCGTACTCTGCCAGCCGACGCAAAAGGCTATGCGGTGATCAGCGTAATTTCTGAGGCGGATATTCAACCTATCGAAGCGCCGGCAGGCATGGAGCTTCATTGGGTTACTGAGCAACCTCTCGCAGACAAAGTTCGTGAACTTGAATGGCAGCAAGGTGAAGCCGCGGTGTGGTGTGCTTGTGAATTCGATTCAATGCGCGCACTGCGTCAGTACTTCGTAAGCGCTCCATAAAACCCGCATTCTAATCGCCTAGCGCGAAGAATAAGATCAAGTCTCCAACCATGAAGAGATTTGAAATGGGAAAACGACACACTAATCAAGAATGGCAAACGCTCATCGAGCAGCCTGAATCGAG
>NZ_JAHGAH010001169.1:0-1226 GCF_030248475.1 Vibrio sp. D173a | reverse complement strand
TACTGATGGGGAAATGGGAATAATGGATGAGCTCTGTCCCAGATTGTGCTGGGTAGAGCATAGAAAAGCAATGGCATTGACAAACTATTACTTTTCATTTGCATGGCTAAAGCGCTAGGCTGACAAACTCCGCTTCGCTGTCATCGGTTATCTGATAGCCCAACCTTTGGTAGAAAGCGATCGCTTGCTGATTGCGTCTAAAGCTTGAAAGGGTGATGGTTCCGCGTTCTTCTTTGAGGGCGAGTGCTTGGATATCTTTCATTACTCGATACCCGAGTTTTCGGTTTCGGTAAGGTGGGAATACGATCAACAAATGCACATGATAGGCCTGTTGATAAGGTTTGTAGCAGACTGATCCGACTCGCTCATCTTGGTCTTGTATCCAATAAAACCAGTCTTGTTGATAGTCATTGTTTATCCGCTGCCTCTGAAATTCATCATCCCATCCAAAGACGGCTTCAACATGGGAATAAAGCGCCTCTTTTATCACCGAAAACTGCGTCTCGGCTTCTGAAGGAAGAATGGGGGAGTAGCGTAATGGAAGTGATTCGACACCTTGTCTCATTGTTGAAAGAACGTCCCTGTATCTGTGTAGCTATGTATCTAAGAGCCTATGTATCGTTGTTACTTTAATTCGATTTCTTGTTATTTGGATTCTTCTGCAAGCTGATGGTGGCGAGAAAGCTGTTTGTAGAGCGTGTCTTTCAGTTCCATGCGCTCCACTTTTAGGTTGTGCATGTTGTCGTCGTCGATCGGGTTACCCGATACCTCAAGTTCACGGATTGTGTAATCAAGCTCGTGGTACTTCTGCATGTTGGTTTTGAATTTTGGATCATCGTGATTCAGTTGCACGATGTCGAGTTTGAATTCAGGGAAGTCTAGGATAAAAGCGTGGTTTTCATTGAGCATTCTAATGTCCTCATTAATGTATTTGCTTACCAGTATAGAAGCATAACCATTAAAGAAATGTGTCACTGAACGCAAAGCTCTAAAGCAATAAAAAAGGGCACCAAAAGTGCCCTATCTATCTCAAAAATAAAAATTATTTATTGTTCGCTCGCTGTTGAGCTTTCTTTTCAAGTTTTTGCTGTTTTCTCTGTTCGATCAGCTGTGCAGCATCGCCACCGACGTGAGTTTCACCGCGAGCAGCAGAAAGCTGTACCTGCTTTTCACGCTCCCTAAAGCGTTGCTTCTGCTCTTCTGTGTGTTTGTCGATACACTTAGGG
>NZ_JAHGAH010001168.1:0-1292 GCF_030248475.1 Vibrio sp. D173a | reverse complement strand
TTAGCGCGTATTTTAACCGAATCGAAGTTGCTGTTTATATCTCTTCAGTATGTCGGTATCGCGTATATTCTGTTCTTAGGGTTACGCTGTATCAAAGATTCATTTTCGCAACTCTCCGATGATAATAGCGCTCTCGAAACTCAAAACTGGGGGATACTCTCAGGTATCTGGATATCGGTGCTAAACCCTAAGACCTTTCTTTTTTTTATGGCGTTTTTCCCGAGCTATATGAGCAAAAGCCAAGATGCTCCCCACTCTTACCTAGGCATATTGTTAGCCGCTGCTTTGGTTGCATGTACATTTACTGTACACATTATTTATTCGCTCATTGGACAGAAATTAAGTGCTCTGTTGGAAGGTAAAAGCAGGGAAATCAATCGAGTTACTGGTGCTATATTCATCGTTTTGGGGTTGATGATGGCAGCTTAAAGGACAGCGTGATTACTTTCCTTATTTGATTAAACATGCATGGTTTGCGTTTGTTCCCAAAAGCGGTTTAGGACTCGAGTTCTAAACCGCTTATTGAACATTCTCAACACAACGACTTCACCTATCCTTCATTCTCCCTTTTCTACTTGATTGTTCTTATTGGGAATGTTGGGGACAGTTCTATTCCTCACACCGATAAATTTAAGTAATTGTCTATACTTAAGAATTTGTTAGGACGATAGATTATGTGATTCGTACAAAGCGGAATTGGGCTCGTAAAATAAGCCAGTCTTGTATGGATTATTTAGAATAATCGCGCAGTTATGGAATAAAAGAATGCAAAAGAAAACGCATAGGCGAGTCTCCTTAAGAGTGGTGCTGGGGTTGATGTTTGTCTTCTGCGCCTTTGTCACTGGGGGCGTCGCGATTACATTGCAATACTATTTTGCAAGTCAAACAGAATTGAAGCACACACTAGCACGATATCAGACAATAGCGAGTGGTGTATCGGACTACTTCTCTAACCTACAAAATGTGGCGGAAAATGTTACTCGTAGTGGCGTTCAATTAGTAGACCTTATCGGAATGGACTCCTCGACCGAAACCCCAGCCTTCACAGTATTTTTGGCGCACAAGGCAATAATGATTGTTGTCAGATAATCCACCTAGAATCTGGCGAAATTAGGGCAGCCGTGGGAGCTAAAGGCTCCGAAAAGTGGCTGGTGGTAGTGCACCAAGGCGAAGGAAATCAACGACGTAAAACGTCCACTTTTTATGACCAATCCTTTACTCCTCGCGAGGTAGAACAAGAATACAGTAACTACCTTCCTACTCAACGTAGTTGGTACAAGAATGCCACGACA
>NZ_JAHGAH010001167.1:0-915 GCF_030248475.1 Vibrio sp. D173a | reverse complement strand
AAACCTCTTGGTATCAAGGGTTTACTCAAGAATATGATCCACATTGCCCTGTTCCTGTTGGTTTGCAATGTCAACAAACTTAGGGTGAGTGGCTGATCGTCATGCAAGATCTCAAGACGCTCGGCTTCCCAAACACATCCAACTTTGATGTGCTAGCGAGTGAAGTCGAGGGTTACAGTCTTGAAGAGGTGCAGCAGCGCAATGCTTGTTTACGCTGGCTTGCGCATTTCCACGCGAAACATATCAACATAAACCCGAGTGATGTATCGAGTTTGTGGGAAACTGGCACCTATTGGCATTTAGCAACGCGACCGGATGAACTGAGTGTATTGGATGATCAAGCTCTCAAGAGAAACGCTGAGAAGATTGATCATAAGTTGAAAGAGTGCCCTTACCCAACATTAGTGCATGGTGACGCCAAGTTAGCCAACTTCTGTTTTGATATTGAAAATAAAAATGCGGCAGCAGTCGATTTTCAATACGTAGGACTTGGCTGTGCCATGAAGGATGTGGCGCTGTTTATGAGCAGTGCTATTAGGCCAAGAGATTGTGCAGAGCGAGAGATCGAGGTGTTAAATGTCTATTTTGAGCAGCTTACTCACGCATTGGCACTCTATCAGCCACAATTAAATGCAGTGCAAGTCGAAGCGGCTTGGCGCCCTATGTTTGCAACCGCATGGGCCGATTTTCAACGCTTTGTTAAGGGCTGGAGCCCAAATCACTGGAAGATTAACCCATACACTGAGCAGCTAACGAAAAAAGCACTCAGTGAGATGAACGAACAGGAGTTTGTTGATGTTCGATAAAACTGCAAGTTGGAAGACGCCGCAGAACTTTTTGTTGCTGATTTCGATTATTGTCCCGATCGCGTTTTCGAGTTGGATGGCGCTGCTGAACAACTTTGTTGTCGAGCGT
>NZ_JAHGAH010001166.1:0-830 GCF_030248475.1 Vibrio sp. D173a | reverse complement strand
AGCCTTGCATGTAAATCACCACCCAATTGCTTACTGGCATCTTGCAGCGTTTAAGCAGTACACAGTAAGAGGCGTAGACAAGAGCCGCAATCAACATGTAGCCATCACCTTGGGTAAGCTCTTGGTGCAAGAAAAACAGTGGGTCACCTTTACCCAACATAAACGCCAAACCTGATAGCGACAGCACACCGCCGACAATGCTCAGACCTGAAATTGATTTGTGTAGCAGTGGGACACTCAGAAATACACTAATCAATGGCACTAATGAGGTAATCAGCGCCATGTTTGATGCGCTGGTGGTAAGGCCAGCATAGTAACCAAGAGATTGATTCAACACCATTCCCAGTAAGGCCAGAAATGCTAGCTTAGTCAGATTCGGTTTAATTGCAGGCCACTGTTTAATCGCGCTTGGCAAACAGAAGGGCGTAAGAATGAGCATGGCGACAAACCAACGGAAGAAACTCATTGCGCTTGGTTCGATAACGCTCGCCGCCATCTTATTCACAATGGCATTGGCACCCCAGATACAAACAGTAAAAAATGGCAGAAGATATGACATGTGAATTCCATCGCAGAATGAGTTGATGTGCGTAGTTTGACGGGTCGTTACACTTACAGATATCTTTAAAAAGCCATCGAACGCGATAGGAAGACAAGTTTGAAAAAACAATCAAGAAACCTTCACCCCTCCTTATCAATTGATAAGGCTCCATCCAACGTATTTATGAATTTTGAAGCGTTTCTTTCTAATACCGAAACACGAGTGCACAGCCATCCTTGGGGACAAGTGCAGCTGATCAGCGTAGGAATATTAGAGATGGAAGCGGAGG
>NZ_JAHGAH010001165.1:0-1318 GCF_030248475.1 Vibrio sp. D173a | reverse complement strand
CCGACATTTCACCCGGTTTGTTATTCAATAGGTGTTCGATATCTAACGTTTTCGCTGCCTCTGAAATGCGCTCGTCGATCTCATGCTTTGGCAGTTTTTGCTGCTTTAATCCAAAGGCCATGTTGTCATAGACCGACATATGCGGGTAAAGCGCGTAGTTTTGAAATACCATCGAGATACCACGATCTTTAGGTGGTAGATCGTTAACACGTTTATCTCCGATGTAGACATCGCCCTCTGAGATATCTTCTAGCCCAGCGATCATGCGAAGTGTGGTGGACTTGGCGCAGCCAGACGGCCCAACAAACACCATAAACTCGCCTTCTTGAATATTGAGGTCGACACCATGTACCGCTTTAAAGCCGTTTGGGTAAGTCTTCTCAACGCCTCTCAAGGTTACTTCAGCCATAACCAGTCCTTAAATCAATTCGTTAAATTCTTGAGGGTCGAAGTTGGCAACCGAATGAATCCCCATGTCAGCCATTGGCTCTAATTCGCCATGATTTGCCGTGCCAGTGAGTACACCCACGTTTTTAGCGCCAGCATTACGACCAAATTCCATGTCCGATACCGTGTCACCAAACATGATCACTTCATGCGGCTCGATACCACACTGCTCGCAGAACGCATTTAGTAATGCAGGCGCAGGCTTAGGTTCGATATCGCCATCAGAGTAGCCGACGTAATCGAACAATTCGCTCAGGCCAGATTGCTCCAATGTGTAAACGGTAGAGTCTTTGGTGTCAGCCGTTGCCACGCCCAAATACATGCCTTGCTGCTTAAGCGACGTCAGCTTTTCCGTTACCCCCGGCAGTGCTTCAACCCACTCTGGATTCTCTTCCACTTGATTGTTGAAAGCCGCCTTGGTGACTTGAGTGAACTCAGCCAGAGATATCGAAGGTTCTAGCATTTTGAACCATGCAATCGCGGTATCTTCAACTGGGTTAGAAGCCAATAGTCCATAGTTATCAACCACATCGCCCTCAACTCCGATAGCCACGAGTAACTCAGTAACCGTGACAGTTTGATTACCTTGGTGGTTATCACTGAAGGCTTTAACTTGCTCACTTGCACCACGTGAAACGTTGAGCCACATCTTGTGGAATTCCAATAGGGTGCCGTCTTTATCAAACAATAGTGCTTTAAACTTCATCACTATTTACTCGCTCCATAAGTTCACCCCAAGTGTCGACAAGAGGTTGGTTAAATTGTGGTTGGGTGCCATCAAAGACAGCATTAATGCAGCCTTCAAACTCACCGTTTTGTTGCGATGCTGAGCCGTATTGAGAAGATAAACCGCGTCGAATATCGATACGAC
>NZ_JAHGAH010001164.1:0-650 GCF_030248475.1 Vibrio sp. D173a | reverse complement strand
TGTGATTGGCTTACTCGTTGGTGGTCACTTTCTACTTCGCCCGCTGTTTCGCTACGTTGTATTGAGCGGTGTTCGTGAGCTGTTTACGGTCGCTGCGCTGCTTCTGGTGATTGGTATTGCCGTCATCATGCAGCAGATTGGCCTCTCAATGGCACTCGGCACCTTCTTAGCAGGTGTACTACTGGCTGAGAGCGAGTATCGTCATGAGTTAGAGATTGCGATTGAACCATTCAAAGGGCTGTTACTTGGCTTATTCTTCATCTCTGTGGGTATGGCGGTGAACCTTGGGCTACTCGCAGAAAGCCCATTTGCCATCTTGATGGCGGTGCTCTCACTGGTCGTCATGAAAGGTCTCGTACTTTATGCCCTTGCTCGTATTTTTGGGACTCAAGCCAAAGCGCGCAGTCGTATGGCGATGATCTTGAGCCAAGGTGGTGAGTTTGCTTTTGTTATCTTCACGGCTGCTAGCGCTGAGAATGCAATGTCGTCTGATGTAGTGGATCGCAGCCCTCGTGTGATCATCGCCGGCTTTGGTCGTTTTGGTCAGATCATTGGGCGTTTGATGTATGCCAATAAGATTCGTATCACCATCCTTGAGAGTGACGCGAGCCAAATCCATATCCTGAGAAAGTTTGGCTACAAGCTGTTTT
>NZ_JAHGAH010001163.1:0-1405 GCF_030248475.1 Vibrio sp. D173a | reverse complement strand
ACTTTGCAGAGCCCACTCGTTCAACTGCTGATATAGAGGTTGGTAGATCTTTGCCATCGAAGGAGATTTAGACACCACCATTTCAGCTTGTTCAGAAAACGCTGTGTAGTCTCTCGGGGTATTGGATTCTATCTGCTCGACCTTATTCAAGGTGCGAGGAAATTCGTCATCGAGATATTGTTGAGCGCGGTCGGTTGGTTGCGCACAGCCGAAGAGTACAGAGGCCGAAACCAGAGGGAGCCATTTTTTAATCACAAGAATCATCCTAAATTTTCTATGCAACGAGGATGACAAAAACAGCTGAATAACACAATCTAAGTTTGTAAGAGTTTACAGTAAGATAACCTATCGCACTGAATGGTCACTGTAGCCTTTTAGGCGAAACACCGGATTATAGTAGGCGTCTGAGTCGAGTCTCATCTCAGTATTGTCTGAATTGACCATCTTAAAGCGGTAAGTCTTCCCTGCAGAACTGTACTCGAAATAGTCGCCATTAAAGGCAAAATCGGTTGCGATGACAGAACCGCCTACCGAGACTCCGCGCTCACTCAGCACAAACTCATCCCTCGCATAGTGCGCGACATTCTGTTCAACCCAAGTCCCGTAAATCATATTGTTCGGAGTAGATGCCGCTTGCATTCGAGCGAAAACATCTTGGTACAAGATCACCACAGCAATCGAGCCTACAAGCGCAAGTAGCATTAAGCTGCGCTCTACGAACTTACGCTTAAAGTTGGCGTTTTTCTGCTTATCAGCCTCGCTATACAAGCTCTTTGTGATGTCGTCGATTTTGTTCTTACTTACTGGGGCTTGCATAACTATTACTACTCGAATTGAAGCAACTCATATTCTACACTTAATAGGATTACAGAATAAAGTATGCATTAAGATAGTTTGCACCTTATTCCAAAAATCCCCTTGTTTATTTTTGAATAAAAATGTTAAATTCAAGAATAAATAACCAGAACGGATTCTCTCTGTGAAATTACGAAGTACTGCCTTAGTTAAAGGCTTCAGACAATCGACCCCCTATGTGAATGCTCACCGTGGAAAAACCATGGTCATTATGCTGGGAGGCGAAGCGGTGGCCGATCGAAACTTTGGCAATATTATCAATGATATTGCACTTCTTCACAGCTTAGGAGTAAAAATCGTCTTGGTTCACGGTGCTCGTCCACAAATCAACGAACTGCTCACTAAACAAGACTGTCATACTCCTTACCACAAGAATATTCGAGTCACAGATGAGTATGCATTGGGTGTGGCAATGCAAGCTGCCGGACAACTGCAACTTGCGATCACCGCCCGTCTATCAATGAGCCTGAATAATACGCCAATGGCGGGCACACAGCTCAATGTCATGAGTGGTAACTTTGTCACCGCACAACCTCTCGGGGTTGATGAC
>NZ_JAHGAH010001162.1:0-1299 GCF_030248475.1 Vibrio sp. D173a | reverse complement strand
TCGATAGCTTTACCCGTGACACTGGCGCAGTGGCGACTCTGTTTGCACCTCTAGGCAACCAGTTCATTCGAGTAGCGACCTCTTTGAAAAACCCACAGGGTGATCGAGTCGTTGGCACGACATTAGACCAAAGCCATCCGGGGTATCAAAAGTTGATGAGCGGTCAACCGTATTACGCTCAAATCAAGCTTTATGGTGAACGTTACATCACCTATTACGCACCGTTAAAAAATGCACAAGGTAAAGTCAACGGCATCACCTTTATCGGCCTACCGGTCGAGCGTGCAACTCAAGACCTGTTTACAGCACTTAAAAATGTAACTTGGGGTGACTCAGGCTACACCATAATAGTCGACAATAACCCAGATCATTTGGGTCACTACTTACTTCACCCAAGCCACACAGAAAGCGACCCTTCAATTATTGAGGTACAAGACTACGAAGGTAACAAACCCTTCTATCAGCTGTTTGAACAAGCTAGTGGCCTCATCAAGTACCCATATGAGTACCAAGGAAACATAGGTGAAAAATATCTGGTATACACCGAAGTAGCGGGTTGGAACTGGAAACTACTAGGCGGCACCTTCATCACTGAGGTCACCAAAGGCAGTCAAGCTCTGCTCAAACTAATTGCAATTGTGTCACTGGTTGTTGGCTCTATCACATTCTTAATTTTGACCCTGTTTTTGAACAAAACCCTCAACCCACTGGCTACTTTGAGCCAGTACATGAATCGCTTAGCAAAAGGCGAAGTCAGTATTGATATTCGACGCACTGACACATCGACTCGTAACGAGATCGTCAACTTGAGTAATGGGTTATCTAACATGGCTCACCAACTCAATAATTTAGTCGGCGAAATCCGCGGTGCCAGTGATCAGGTCGAGAGCAACTCCACCAGCGTAGCCAGTGATGCATCGCTCAACCTCAATCAATCTGAACGCCAACAAGAGCAAGTTGAGCAAGTGGTCACAGCTATTGAAGAGATGGCGTCATCAGCACAGTCTGTGGCACAGCAAGTTGAAAGCATCGCTGAAAACGTACGTTCAGCAAACTCTGACGGTCAATCTGGTCTAGAAATAGTAGAGAATGTCTGCATTGATGTGGCTCAGCTCAACGACCAACTCGATCAATCGGCAGCTGCGATCGAAAAAGTAAACACTGACAGCGAGAGCATTGAAACCGTTACTAAGATGATTGATGAGATTGCCGAGCAAACTAACCTGCTGGCTCTTAATGCTGCACTTGAGGCTGCTCGTGCTGGCGAACAAGGTCGAGGTTTTGCTGTGGTTGCTGATG
>NZ_JAHGAH010001161.1:0-736 GCF_030248475.1 Vibrio sp. D173a | reverse complement strand
TTGAAGCGCATCATCGCTGACGACTCGCAGATATTACCATCGTTGCCGCGTCGACCGATTGCAGAGATCTTTACGTTTTCAAACACACTCTCGCCAAACTGGTGTTGCGCGACCGAGTGAATCAGAGACATTGGGTAACAACCAAGGTTATATAGCGCACCCTTACTTTCTGGATTCACAAACTGGTCAATCGCCGCCACGTATGAACCTTGAATTGAGCGTACTTCACCAATTTCGCCAGTTGCTAGCTCTTGGTGCAGCTTGGCGATCACTGGATGGTTTAGGTACATCAAACCTTCGGCAAAGAAAACACCCGCTTCTTTCACCGCAGCTAAAGCCGCGTCTGTCTTATCCATATCAATTGATAACGATTTTTCACACAGAATCGCTTTACCCTTTTGAGCGGCTTTAATTACGTACTCGTGGTGAACGTGGTTTGGTAGTGCGATGTAGAGGATATCAACCGACTCATCTTCAATAAGAGCGTCATAGCTGTTAAAGGTGCGCGTTGGTTGGTACTGGGCTGCAAACTCATCAAGTGTTTTTTCTGTGCGACCAGCAACCGCGTACAGCTCACTTTGAGCATCGCCTTTGATTGCATCTGCCATAACGCCTGAGATAAAGCTGGTTCCTAGAATTCCCCATTTCATGGCTTATTTCTCCTGCTTCTGAGTTTCAAATGCTTGCACTAATTCCGCGATATCACGCTCAATGAAGGCTTGTGTGTGAGGCATAC
>NZ_JAHGAH010001160.1:0-685 GCF_030248475.1 Vibrio sp. D173a | reverse complement strand
CAGAAAAACTTCGATAAGATGTATAACTCGAAAAGCAACTAAACCGCTTTTTGCTTAATCATTCCATAAAAAAGCCCGCTAAATGCGGGCTTTGTTGTGCAAGTAACACAAAAATTAGAAGGTCTCAGAGTTGAATTAGCCTTTGATTTTAAAAACGACGTTACATTTAACGCACTTGTATTTCGCTTTGATCCCCAAAACCTTATCAAAAAAAGTTCTGTGCACTCTTACAACTTGTTGTTCTTTACATTTACATTTCATAAAATTCAGAATACCATACCGTCAATAATTTGATTATACGTACCCCATATTTAAAGTAAACGCGTTTTACATTTTGTTGCATAAATACAATAGCTAAAGCGAGCAAAGTCACATTAAAAATCGATATTTTTAGTGACACTCTGCCCAGTTTTTGCGATTAGATTTAAGTTAATAAGGTGAAACAACACCACATCCCGAATTTTAAAACTTAAGCTGTCTGATTATTGACACTCCCATTTAACTAAACGTATTGCTTCACAAATTCAATAAAGGTTCGATCTGCCTTCGATAAATACCCCTCTTTGCGCCATGCGAGTGATAGGTTTAACTTTACTGGTTCGCTAAATGGGATACCCACGACATCCGACTCATACTCTGTGACTAAGCTGAGTAATGCGGTGATTGCAAACTCTTGTTTTACGAT
>NZ_JAHGAH010000116.1:0-12528 GCF_030248475.1 Vibrio sp. D173a | reverse complement strand
TTCGAGGGTCTTTAAGTTGTGCTTGTCCAAATTGTTCTTGTGCCCAAAGTTTAGCGTCTGAGTGTGTCATCTTAGTGTTTCAGTAATGATTGCTAAGTGATCAGATCACACACACTTGAAAGAGTTCAAAAAAAATCCCCAAGCTACAAGCTTGGGGATTTGTGTATAAGAGACAGGTGCTCACGCTGGCTTTTAAAGTCGATAAGGTGATTAGGACTTCGTGTTCGACTGCCTCATCTTGGCCAAGGCAATAGCCGCTAAAACAGGCCGTATATATGGTAGTTAACCTGCGCTTTTAATCATGCTACTGACTTGCAAAACAGGGGGAGACCATATATGTGAGAAACCAACCGGCCCAACCGCACACGCCAGTGCCACGAATACTGGATCCAGACCTAATGTCTCGACTAGAGGTAGCGTCATTGTCGCAGCAACCATCATCGATGCTGTAGCCGAACCTTGAATCAATCGAAGCATAGACGCGATAGCCAATGGCACAAGTAGTGGTGGGATACCACTGCTAGCAATAGCTTCTGCCACTTGTGGGCCTGCGCCAGACGCTTTAAGTACCGCGCCCATTGCGCCACCACAGCCCGTTACCACTAGGATAAGACCCGTTGTTGATAGCGCATCGTCCATCGAACCAACCATGTCTTTGCGGTCGATGTTGCGAGTTAGTCCATACAATGCCATTAGTACGCCAAGGCCTACAGCAACAACTGGGTTACCAAGCAGCGACAATGCCGTATGAAGGAACGTGTCTCCTGAGCCAACAAGTGTGTTGATAAGGATAAGTGCGATTGGAACAAGAATTGGACCAAAAGAAAGGAAGTTACTTGGCAGCTCTTTATCGTCTGTTGTCTGCACTTTTTCTAGGTTTGCCCAATCCGCTTGGTTTGTGATCCAGCCATCGCCGTTTGGTACGCGGTAGTATTCGTTACCCACACGGCGGATGTAAATCATCGATAGCAGCATCATAGGTACAGATACCATTAGTCCCCACAGCATGTACTCACCTAGGTCGACACCAAGAATACCGGCTACCGCAACAGGGCCCGGTGTTGGCGGCACAAGTGCGTGAGTGATAAGCAGGCCAAGTGCGAGTGTCACACCAAGACCCACGGCAGATTTACCCGTATCTCGTGAAATTGCGCGAACAAGAGAGTGCAAAATGATGTACGCAGAGTCACAAAAAACCGGGATTGCCACCAGCACACCAGTGAAACCAAGCGCCAAGTCTTCACGGCCTTTACCACAGATCTTAACGAAGGTTTTCGCCATACGAACCGCCGCACCAGAGCGTTCAAAACATGCGCCCATAATGACACCGAAGGCAATGATCAAACCGATACCACCAAGTACGCCGCCGAAGCCCGCTTTAATTGCATCAATGAGTTCTGTCGGCGCCATGCCTGCGAATAGACCCATGATAATGCTCGCAATTACCATTGCCAGTGCGACGGGAATACGTGTTTTTATGATCATTCCCATCATGGCAAGAATACCGATGACAATGCCGATTAATGCTCCATCCATTTTTATGTTCCTTTTGTTTCTGATTCTGTAGGGTGCGTGCGGCTAGGCGATGAATTTTCATCACCTAGTACACGTTGTTGCGCAAGCAACTGAAATTGTTATAAGTATTTTTATTAGAGGTAAGGACGAACCCAACCAAGACCTTCTTCAGTACTGTGCCTTGGGTTGTATTCGCAGCCAATCCAGCCTTGATAACCTGAGTCATCCAACACGTTGAACAGGTGTGGGTAGTTCAACTCACCTTCTGACGGCTCATGCCTTTCAGGTACTGAGGCGATTTGAATGTGGCCGGTGTAAGGAGCGACTTCACGAATTAATGTGCTTAGGTCGCCATCCATAATTTGAGCGTGGTAAAGGTCGAGTTGTAGTTTTACGTTTGGACGATCCACTTGCTTAATCAGCTCGACCGCTTCGCGTTGATGGGCGACAAAGTAGTTCGGCACATCGCGATTGTTGAGTGGCTCTATCATCAGCTCAACACCTTGCTCGGCAAACTTATCCGCTGCGTAACGAATGTTTGAGATGAAGGTTTCAATATGCTGATCACGGGTGAAACGAGAATCAACGATGCCAGACATGGCGTGAACCTTTTTACACTTCAGTGCTTTGGCGTACATCAGCGCAGTATCGACGCTCGCCTTAAACTCATCCTCTCGGCCCGGAATCGCGGCGAAGCCACGTTCGCCAGCATCCCAATCACCCGGAGGCATGTTGAAGAGTGCTTGTTCAAAGCCGAATTGTTCCATCTTGTTGGCCAGTTCTTGCGCCTCGAATGCGTATGGGAAGAGGTACTCTACCGCTTTGAATCCCGCTTGATGCGCTTTCTCAAAACGCTCTAAAAACGGCACTTCTGTGAATAACATGGTTAGGTTTGCTGCGAACTTAGCCATTATTTACCTCTCCCTTTTAGGTCTTGTACCTCGGCATCCGTTAGGTAACGAATGTTGCTGTCTTTAAGAATGAACGCCAGTTTTGCGGTTTCTTCCAGCTCTTCAGCGTTGTCTACTGCATCTTCAAAGTCTGTGCCTGTAATGACCGGGCCGTGGTTAGCCAATAAGAAGGCACGATAGTCACCAGCACGTTGTGCGAGTTCTTCTGCGATTTGTGGATCCCCCGGACGCAGGTAAGGGATCACTGGTAGCTCACCAATGCGCATCACAAAGTAAGGTGTGAATGCTTTGATGGCATTGGCGCGGTCTAACTCTTCAAGGCAAGACAACGCCGTTAGGTACGTTGAATGCAAATGCACGATGGCATTGCATTGCATTGCATTGCGAATTATTGCGGTAAATGGCTAGGTGAAATGCCACTTCTTTCGACGGCTTTTTACCCGAGATATGGTTGCCATCGATATCCACTACAGACAGCTCTTCTGCCACTAAACGCCCAAACGAGGAGCCCGTCGGCGTTGCCAAAAAATGGCCATTCGGTAATTTCACAGACAAGTTACCAGCACCGCCCGTTGCGTAGCCGCGCTCAAACATAGAGCGAGCCATGGTCACCATTTGATCTCGCAGTTGCTGCTCTGTCATTAAATCTTTATTCATCACAACTCCTGTTATTCAAAAAGCGACTGCGCTTTGGCAAAGAAATGCTCATCACCAAAGTTGCCCGATTTCAGCGCCAGTGAAAGCTCACCATCGACGGATTTCACCCAAGGCACGCCCGGCGCAATTTGAGGACCAATATGGAACCCTTTTACCGCGAGGCTTTGTGTAACAACGCCAGATGTTTCGCCACCAGCAACGATGAAATTCTTCACACCGTGTTGCTGCAGTTTGATAGCCAATTTACTGAAGAATTGCTCTACGGCATGACTTGAGGCTTGTGCGCCAAACTCTTCTTGAATGGCTTTTAGAGCCGTTGCCTCTGCGGTTGCGTAAACTAGCGGAGCAAATTCACTGTCGATATTGGTCATCACCCAATCAAACACGTGATTTGAGTACGCTTCATCGGTAAGGCAGGCTTTCACATCAATCGCGAAATGTGGTGCTTGTTGTTTGTAAACGGCGACTTGTTGATTGGTCATCACAGAACATGAGCCAGAGAACACCACCGTTGACGCCTTGGTTGGGTTGCCCGCTTTCTTAGCGTCGCTTTGATCGGCCAGATGTTCTGCCCAGTTCTTAGCAATCCCCGCCGCTAGGCCAGAACCACCGGTAACCAGTTTGAGAGATTTCGCGGCCTGACCGAGGGTCACAAGATGATCGGCATTGAATGCATCGACAACAGCATAGCGAATACCTTGTTGTTTGAGGGTTTCAAATCGCTCAGACACCGCTTGGGAGCCTCGCTCAATCACTTGGAAATTCACCAAACCAGATAAGCCTTGTGACTGCGCATCCATCATGCGAATCAAGCTAGAATCTGTCATTGGCGTCACTGGGTGATTACGCATACCAGAATCACTGAGCAGATCTTGGAAAACAAACAGGTGGTCGTTGTAAACCGTGCGGCCATTAACCGGCAACGCAGGACAAACAATGGTGAAATCTTCTTTTAGCTCGGCTAGCAACGCGTCAGTAACAGGACCAATATTACCTTCAGCGGTACTATCGAAGGTTGAGCAGTACTTAAAGTAGAACTGCTGACAGCCATTCTCTTGCAGCCATTTCAACGCAGCCACCGAATCGTTGATTGCTTCATCGACAGGGCAAGAGCGAGATTTAAGACTGATCACAACCGCATCGGCATTAATATCAACCTCTTGCTTTGGAATGCCGTTAAGCTGCACGGTACGCATGCCATTTTCTACAAGGAATCCGGCAATATCAGTTGCGCCAGTAAAGTCGTCTGCAATAACACCTAATAACATAATTACTTCTCCACTTTACTTGCGCTTATTTGTCTTTGCTTTCCACACCAGGAAGCTCAATACCGTTAAAGATTTTGATAACGGCACTGTCGTCTTCCTGACCAAAGCCAGCATTGCTTGCGCTTACAAACATGTTTAGGGCAGCACTGGAGAGTGGCAGAGGGAATTTCAGATCTTTCGCGGTATCTGACACAAGGTTTAGGTCTTTAACGAAGATATCGACCATTGATTTTGGCGAGTAGTCACCGTCGACCACATGCTTCATGCGGTTCTCAAACATCCAAGAATTACCCGCGGCATTAGTCACCACGTCATACATCAAATCCAATGGAATGTTTGCACGAGCGGCAAGCGCCATCGCTTCGGCACCTGCTGCAATGTGAACACCTGCAAGCAGTTGGTGAATGATTTTCACTGTCGCACCAAGGCCTACAGCTTCACCAATGTTGTATACCTTGGCAGCCGTTGCGCTCAGTACTGGCTCCAGCGCATCAAAGGTGCTTTGCGCGCCCGACGCCATAATGGTCATCTCACCAGCTTCTGCTTTTACTGCGCCGCCAGATACCGGCGCATCGAGCATCACAAGATTGTGCTCAGCCAATTTGGCTTCAATTTGCTTGGCGTCTTCTGCCGAGATAGTGGCTGATACCATGACAGGCGTATTGGGTTTGAGCGCAGCTGCAAGACCTGTTGTGAACAATACGGTGTTAACTTGCGCCGCATTCACAACCAAAACCAACACAGAATCAAGTTGATCGGCAAACTCGACTGCGTTGGTAGAAACCGCTTTCGCGCCAAATGCACCCAGCTCTTCTAAAGCACTAGGATTCAGGTCGAAACCATATACATCAAGGCCAGCACGCACACATGACTTCGCCGCGCCCATTCCCATAGAGCCTAAACCGATAACACCGACAGATTGAACTTCGCTCATAACAACAATGCCTTCTTGGAAAATTGAATTTTGTTAATTCTTGTTTAGTTGGTGTGATTATATGTGAAGCATTAATCCGAGACTTCGCTTTAAATCACATTTTTTCACACAAATTAACAAAAGAGTGATATTTACCCCTTTATGGGCAGAGATAACCTGATCAGTTAACACAAGGGAGGGCAAGGCTTATTAGGTTGAGAACAGATATTCACAGATATTCACAAAAAGCGAAAAGGTTGGTAGGATACTGAAAAACAAGAATATAGAAGTGAAATCATGATCCCTGCAGAACGTCAAAGAACCATCTTGTCCCTGTTATCACACCAAGAAGTGTTAAGCATTTCAGATTTAACCGACCACCTTGGCGTATCACATATGACCATTCGCCGTGACATCGTGAAACTGGAATCCTCAGGTAAAGTCGTTTCTGTTTCTGGTGGAGTGCAACTGGCTCAGGCTTTACATTCTGAGCTTTCCCATGACGCTAAAGTCGAGCAACAAGCGGATGAGAAGGTTCAAATTGGCAAACTTGCAGCCACGTTAATTGGCAAAGACGCGACGATTTACTTGGATGCGGGAACCACTTCTCTAGAGATCGCCCATCAAATAGCGGATCGTGACGATCTATTAGTGATCACCAATGACTTCTCTATTGCGGGTTTCCTGATGACGCACAGTCAATGTGAGCTTTACCATACCGGAGGCAAAATTGATCGTGAGAACCAATCCACAGTTGGTGGAAAAGTCGCAGAGTTCTTGAACGGTTTGAACATTGATATTGCCTTTATCTCGACGTCTTCTTGGAGCTTAAAAGGCTTATCAACACCAAACGAAAACAAAGTCCTTGTAAAAAAGGCCATCATCAAAGCGGCACAAACTAACTACCTTGTTTCTGACTCCACCAAATACGGCCAAATTGCCAGCTTTCATGCATTAAATATCGAGCAATTAGACGGCATCATTACCGATTCCAATCTGTCTGACGTAGTAACACAAGAGCTGATAGACAAAGGGTTAAGTGTGATTAGAGGCGACCAATAACCCTCCTTCTCGCCTCAACAAACAAAGAGGCTTACCCGTTTTAGGTAAGCCTGGTTAACCTACCCAATAACACCTAAAACCTTGCCCAATGAGAGCTCATTCGCTGTTTATTTCATAAGTCGTTACACAACTCGGGGCTTTAAGGCTTTACATCTGGCGCAAGGAGTAGAACACTTCCCCCAAAGTAAAATTCAGCCGACATAGTAGAGTCAGTAAAGTTATGAGTAACACCACGGCGAAAAAGTCGAATCCCCTATTCGAGATCCTGTTTAACGTCATCATCCCTTCATTCATTTTGATGAAGTTCAGTGGTGAAGAGCACCTAGGTACAGCAATGGCACTGGTTGTCGCCTTGATGTTCCCATTGGTGTATGGCGGCATGGACCTTATCCGCAACAAGAAATTCAACTTCATTTCTGCACTTGGTTTTATCAGTGTGCTGTTAACTGGCGGCATCGGCTTGCTAGAGTTAGATACGCGTTGGTTGGCGCTAAAAGAAGCATTAATTCCGGGTTTGATTGGTATCGCGGTACTGGGCTCTACGTTCACCCGCTACCCGCTTATGCAGAAGATGCTGCTGAACGACACGATTTTGAACCTACCGCTGATTAACGAGCGTTTAGAACAGAATGGCAAAACTCAGGCGTTTGAACGTTGCTTGATGTCTTCTAACTACCTATTCGCAAGTACCTTCGCGTTCTCATCAGCGATGAACTACTTCCTAGCAACTTGGATTGTGACTAGCCCTGCAGGTACTGCCGCGTTCAATGAAGAGTTGGGCAAGCTAACGCTTTACAGCTACCCAATGATTGCGATTCCGAGCATGTTGATGATGTTTGGTATTTTCTACTACATCTGGCGCCAAGTTCGCGCAATGACGTCGCTAGAAACTGAGCAGATTTTTCATACCAAGTAACACCAGCTCAAATACGTTAAGATAAAAAAGCACCCCGATAGTTGCTCGCCAATTATCGGGGTGCTTTTTTAGTAAGTAGCCATTCAATTGGACAAAGGCTATCTATCAGCTGTGTATTAGAATTTGAAGTCCAACGTCCAATATAGCTCGTCTTTCATAGACTCATCTTCCTGAGTACTGCCACTCAGAACTCTGTAACCTAATTCAGTAGAGGCATGCTTAGAAAAGCGATAGTTCAAACCTGCTTGTCCACCAATAACATAAAAACTATTGTTGTCGGATATATCTACATCTTGTTTTTTATAACCCATACTTACACCAGCAAACGGATTCCATCGCCTCCTCGAATCGAGTGTAAACATATAGTCATATGAACCAAGATATTTAGTTAGCTTACTCTCATCTGAGTAGGTATAAGTCCCTAAGAATCTGTGAGTGTCACGTCTAATTGCGCCTGCTCTCAATACATAAGTCTCTGAGCTAGACCCAACAATGTGGTTATTGTCCGCACTTAGACCAGCACCCACGGTAAAATTAACATTTTTAGCATTAGAAAAAAAAGGAAGAAGTAAAAGAAGTAATATTTTCTTATTCATAAACAACCCAATAAAACACCGTTCGATTGATGGGAGAGAATCCTAATTTCTACGTAGTAAAAGATCAAAACTAAAAATGTAACAACCAGTAAAATTTAATTTATAATTAAAAAAGTAAAATATCAGGCATGTCATTAATAATATAGAAACAAGAGTTTCAATTAACTAAACTAACAGTAATTTTAGTTTCAGCTCTTATTATTACTGCATGGAGTATTCAACATCTACTCGGATAATTTTCATAAACCATCGTTTTAAACACCAAAAACTAAATTATATTTAGTAATAGGCGATAATCATCACTTGCGCTTATCTTCCAAAACCAAAACGAAACTCTAAGCGTAAATTCAATATTTTATTAGATTTTTATTCATAAGATTTATAACAATATTCAATCTCAAAGGGAGTTTCACTGCCATAAATCACTAATCTTTAAAGTTAAAAATATGAATACAAGCCGCTCTTAATATCAATTTTAAAAATATGTCCGCAACCACTTTAAATTGTGATAATCCCCTGCAAATATATAAACTTCAGAGTGTTTTAAACTCTTAACTCGATTAATATGCACTTTTAACATTTAGTTACATTTGTAAATTCTATGTTTGGATTAAAACGAGTCAAAGCAGAAAATGAGGTGCTAAAGCAAGAGTTAGCAGACCTCAAACAGAAGTACCAAACTGACGTTACTGCTCTGGAAAAACAGCTCCAAGAAACACAACGGCTTGTTCGCACTGCACAGCAAGAGCACCACAACAGCGACGAGTTGATGTCGAGCAGTTTGAAAGGCGGAGACATGCTCCAAACCATTCGAACCGAAATGGTTGAAAGTGCACAGTCGATGGCCCATGAAAACCAAGAGCTGCAACAACTTGATGAAATGTTTAAGCAAACTCATCAAGCTCTTGCACGCCTTGATAACCGAGCGGTGAAGATCAGCACTCAAGCTTCCCAAAGTATTGAATCGGTTCAAATATTAGATAACACCGCCACTTCTATCTCTCATCTTGTATCAACGATTCAAGAGATTTCTGATCAAACCAATTTGCTCGCTTTAAATGCAGCGATTGAAGCCGCGCGTGCTGGCGAGGCTGGGCGTGGGTTTGCGGTGGTGGCTGACGAGGTAAGAAACCTGGCAGGTAAAGCCAGCGAGGCTAGTGAACAAATTGATTCGTTGGTGAATCAAGTGCTCACTCAGGTCAACGCGATTAAAACCTCCATCGATGAAAACCAGACCTGTGCAGAAGAAGTTTCAGCATCTTCCGCACAAATTGGCTCTATCGTGAACGAAGTCGTCGTGAAATCGGAACACATGCAGCAGGTGATTCATATTGCGTCCACCCGTGCTTTCTTGGACACAGTGAAACTTGATCACGCCATCTGGAAGAACAACATCTATCGCTTACTACAGAGCGGAGCATTTGGTGAAACGGTGAATAGCCACTCAGAGTGTCGCTTAGGCCAGTGGTACTACCGTGGCGATGGCAAGGCTTACAGCCACCTCAGAAGTTATACGCTGCTAGAAGAACCACATAAAGGCGTGCACGACAGCGGACGTGAAGCAATGAGCCAAGCTAAATCTGGCAACATGTCAGCGATGGTGACCGCGATTAACGCCATGGAAGATGCCAGCGAACAAGTGGTGGTGCAAATCGATCGCTTGATGGATGAGATTATCGCGAGTTAAAAGCTGCTCAATAACCCCCAACTAAAACGCAAAAAGGGATGGTGAATGCCATCCCTTTTTTATTCTTCAATATACCCAAGTCACCTCAGGGGGCTTGAATATCATTACTGCATGGTCAGAATGATTTTGCCTTGCAGCGTGACCGACTCATCTTCTATCAGCTCGAAGGCACGCTGGAACTGTTCTAACGGAAAGTAGCAATCCACATCAAGTTGTATCTGGTGTTCCATAAAGTGTTCTAGCATCTCAACAAAGACTTTTTTGCGAACGCTCTTACCAACGGACTCTTCCCAATAGCGCAAAAAGAACGTACTGAAGTCAATATTGTGCTGCTTCATACAAGCGAAGAAAGCGGGCTCATAAGGGGTGAGAGAAAGCGTTCCGTAATTAATATACGTTCCCGAACTTAGCAGAACTTGGATTAATTCGGTGCCAAACTTGCCGCCAATGGCGTCGAACGCGACATTGGATTGAGGCAACTTTCGTGCATCGATTTGAGATTGCAGATCTTGCTTGCTATTTAGCACTGCAATGGAATCGTATGGATAACGCTCTGGCGCAGAGGTTATTACAATCAAAGTAAACCCTAGCGAATGCGACAACTGAGCGAAGATCTTACCAATCGCAGAATTGCCCGCATTGATGAGCACCACATCCTCTTTGCCTAACTTGGCAACTTGAGTGGTGATCACCCAAGCCGTCAGGGCATTGATGTACAGCTGGCAAGCGTAGCCATTCTCAAGTTCTTCCGGCACTGCAAAGACATTCTCCGCAGGCGCATCGACATAGCTTTGCCAAGTCCCACTTTGTGCCACCAGAACCTTTTGCCCAATATGAAACTCGGTTGGATACGGATCGTTTATCTCAACCACACGCCTTACCGCTTCAAACCCTGGCACTCGCGGCGGTACATGGGTACGACGATACTGCCCTACTCCCTGAATCGATAATCGGTCGCTTGGATTAATGTTCGTGGCTTCGATTTGCACGCGAACGTTACCCAAAGCCAGTGGCTCTAGCTCAACATGCTCCAACACCAACGATTCACTTGGCAAACCAAAGCTCAGTTGATTAACGCGAGTGTTTGTCTTGGTCGAGTTGGTCTTGGTTAAGCTCATTTGGATACCACGGGATTGCGAGAGGGAATATGGCGCGCCATAGCGAAACGGGTATATAACGTTTTCTCGGCGCGCACGTCAAACCTAAGTGTTTAATAAGCTATTGGATAGGCAAATAAACTTCCGTCAATAAATCACACTCATCCACCTCGTGAACAAAGTTTAAGTACTTGAAGAAGCATGGGTATTCTCGCAGCGTTTCACCGCTTTCCGGTAACCATGTTTGGTAAAGGTAACGAATAGAATCCCCTATCGAGTGATGGCTGCCTTTATGTATCACGACAGCACAACGCCCACTTTGAATTGTTCCTGATTGCACACCATAGGCGTTTTCTGGCACCACACCTTGATGCGAGCCAGCAATATCAAATCGAAACTCCTCTTCCGGCGTGTCGCTCGGATCAGAATAAGGAATACCAAATGTCTCACTCGATTTAATTGGCGAGAGTCCGCTGCTTTTTCTCCAAGCAATAAACTTGGCTGAGCTTTCGTAAACTAGTTCAGGGCTACCTTTATGTGTGATAAAAGCGATGTCTCTCTTCGCAAAGTCAATGATTCTTACGTTCATAGGATGTTCTCCAATCGTTGGCGACTTAAATTCAAATTGTTTGTGCCAAACCTTCCATTCTGGCTGCTTTCTAAACTGAGTTGGTGTCTGCTTAAACAACCGAGAAAACGCTCTAGAAAAAGCTTCGAGACTTTCGAAACTTGCCTCAAAAGCAATATTGGTAACACTCACTTGAGGCTCAAATGCCAAACGAAACGAAGCTCGTTTCATACGCGATAGCAGCACATATTGCATAACGCTAATACCTGTGAAGGATTTGAAGATACGGTGAAAGTGATACTTGGAACATACCGCGACCTCGCTCAACGATTCTAGCGTTAAAGTTTCATCTAAATGTTCATCGATGAAATCACAAACGGCTTTAATCCGTTTTTGTTGAAGAGTTGCGGCTGTCATTTTTCTTGGTTTCTCAGTTAGGAAGTGGTAAGAATCATACCTACCATCAAATCACTCCGCCTGATTGAAATTGCGCAGTTCTGAAATGAGTAACCCAATCATAGTGAGCCTTCCCATCACGCCACAAGAAGCATTGCCCTAAACTGGCTGACTCAACATAAACACCACCACTAACGCTAGGCTGCTGCCCATGCATCGGTTTACCCACACCACCTTTTGTGGTGACTGAATAAAGCGGTTCAATACTGTGCCAAAGTACGCCCACGCAAACATCCCCAGCACACCGGTTCCTACCATCACGCTAATGATGATCACCACCTGAGTCAGGTAATCATTGTTTGGTGAGATGAATTGAGAGAACACTGTCAGTGACGCAACCCAACTTTTCGGATTGAGAATTTGCACCCAAACGCCAGATAAAAAGCCGGACTTTTTCGCATTCGAATCATTATCGAGTTCCATTGTGGCAATCGACCATGCGAGATACAGCAGGTACGCCGCACCAATCCACTTTAACGCCGTGTACAAATCTGGGTAAAGGGTAAACAAACTGACAAGCCCCACACTTGCGCCAACCAACATGATGATCACCCCGACTGCATTACCCAATACAAATGGCACGGTCGCAGAAAAACCATATCGGCTAGAAATACCTAACAGCGCGACGTTGCCTGCTCCCGGCGTTAAAGAAATAGAAACGGCAAATAACAAAAATGCCGCCAACAATTGAGCACTCATGCACTCTCTCCCAAAAAGTAATCAACAAATATGGGAACAGTCTAACGATTTGGGTAGAAAGAAAATTGCTATCTGCGCTACGATAAAAGCCAATTTGAGCAAACTATTTCTAAAATAATCATGAAAAAGAAAGAATCCACCAACTTTGAATTGGATAGTACCGATTTAGAAGTGGACCCCAAT
>NZ_JAHGAH010001159.1:0-707 GCF_030248475.1 Vibrio sp. D173a | reverse complement strand
AGGTAATGAAGATCTCAAATCAGAAAAGAGCTGGAACTACGAAGCGTCTATTAACTGGAGAGATCATTCACATTGGAATGCGAGCCTAACGACTTATTACACCGAGTTCAGCGATGCGATTGTTCTGAACGCCATCTGTGATGTCAACGTTGATGAAGCATGTGAAGGCGGTTATGACATCGTTTACCAATGGGAGAACGAAGATTCTGCTGAACCCATGGGTGTTGAAACAAGTGGGAAATACATGGCCGATCTTTATGACATTACGCTGAGTCACACGTATTCAGACAGTGAAATCACCAAAGGTGTCAATAAAGGCGACAAGCTTAACTACATCCCATCTCACATGGTCAACTTATCAGGCAGCTATTCAATGTCAGAGAAGATCAGCCTATGGGGTAAGGTGCAATACCGCAGTGCCGATGAAGCGATTCAAGGTAAAAACACGGTCATCGATGCGCCGTCGTACACCATCACTGATATTGGCGCGAACTACGACTTGAATGACACGTTCAATGGCTACGCAGGTATCTCCAACCTATTTGATGAAGACGTAAACTACGAAGAATACGGAAAGATTCTCGATGGTCGTCGTTACACCTTAGGTCTTCGCGCACAGTTTTAAATCCTCTCTAGAGAGCTCAGGCGTATTGTCTGAGCTCTAGTTTGGCTCCCAATTTTAAAGTACATAGAAACGGAAACGTTAT
>NZ_JAHGAH010001158.1:0-615 GCF_030248475.1 Vibrio sp. D173a | reverse complement strand
TCTTTGATAGCTTTGAATCTGCCCTGAAAGAACAGCTGCCATTTGGCTTCTCTTTTGACTATCGCTTTCTGACCGGACAGGAACGGAGCATGTTCTCGACCCAAACGCCTGAACCTTTGGCAGTTGCGCTCTCGAACTATCACGCCTTTGATAGCCACGATATGGTCATGGAAGTGGACTACTCCGACGGCATTGCATTCAAACATGTTGATCCCTTTATCTCAGCATCGTTGCATATCTTCCCAGAGAACTATCAAAGCCAACTCAACCAAGCCAAGATTTCAATCGGTGGCGTGACCTTAGCCATCACCCTGCTGTTGATTTGTGGCAGTTATTTTGTGTTTTACCGACAAGTTCTACAGCCACTCCAGGCTTACACCAGAGAGCTCAGCACCCTAAAACCGAGTGAAGAGACTCACACCAACCGGGATGAACTGATAGACCCAAGTTATCAATCCGTGTTTGAACGCGTTAAAACCTTGGTAGAAACCGATGCCCTGACTGGACTCGACAACCGTACCTTCTTTATGCAGAACTTGAAAAAGTTAGTCTCAGAGGAACATCACGGTACTAGCTATCTTGTTTACATCGACCTCGATAAGTTCAAAGCGGTTA
>NZ_JAHGAH010001157.1:0-1546 GCF_030248475.1 Vibrio sp. D173a | reverse complement strand
GAGCAGCACTTTTATTTAAGAGAAAATATTAAGGGTAAGCTTGAGACAGCAATCCGCGCAGTTTACAAAGAGCAAGGTGATATTTATACCGCTGCACTGGAAACAGCAAACGAGTGGTCAACAGCATACCTGAACCAAGACAACAACTCAGTAATCGAGTTTGAGAAAGCCATCAAGCAATTGAGCGAACAAAACATCACGGTAAAATATCCAGTGAAGCTTGAGTCTCAAAGCTCTCTTTCAGATGTCATTCGTGACCGTCTACGTCGTGAAGTCACTACAATGACGATCAAGGAGGAGAAATAATGATTCGTTGGATTTTTCTTTTCTTAGTCCTTGGCGCCGGTCTATTTGTCGGTACACAGTTCTCGGGACAACAAGGCTACGTTCTAATCTCTATTGCCAATAAAACAATTGAGATGAGTGTGACTACCTTGGTTATCTTTGTGATCGCGCTATTGGCCGCACTCTTTGGCCTTGAGTACCTGTTTAAGAAGGTGGTATACGCAAGTTCTACTACGTGGAACTGGTTCAGTGTGCGTAAGCAAAAACGTTCACGTCGTTACACCAATGAAGGTATCGTTAAACTGCTTGAAGGTGATTGGAAAGGCGCAGAGAAAAAAGTGACGCGCTGGGCTAATCATCACGACATGCCATTGCTTTGCTACCTAGTAGCGTCACAAGCTGCACATGAGCAAGGCAATAAAGATGAGCGTGATAAGTACATCGAACTTGCTAGCCAACAAGATAACTCTCAGCTTGCTGTTGAACTAACTAAAGCTAAGCAACAGATCAGTGAGAGAAACTTTGAAGCCGCTTTTGATACTCTGTCGACTCTAAAAGGCACTTACCCAAGCAACACTGCTGTTCTAGGTCTATTAAAGACAACTTACGTTGAACTAAAGTTATGGCAGCCTCTGATTGAACTGACGCCAAAATTGGTTAAAAGCAAGCTAGTCACAGCAGAAGAACAAATCGCATTAGAACAGAAAGCACAATGTGGTCTACTGCCCGATGTCGCTAAGCAACAGGGTAGCGAGGGACTTATCAGTCACTGGAATAAGCTATCTCGCAAGCAAAAACAAAGTACACACCTTGTCTCTTGTTTTGTTAAACAGTTAATTGCTCGCAAGGCAGACTCAGAAGCATTTACAGTCATCAAAGAGAACATTGCTAAGAGCGAATCAAACGAGCTGTATACATTGCTTCCAGAACTTAACCTAACCGACCACCACCCTGTGGTTGTTATGCTAGAAAAAGCAGTGAAGAAAGATGATAGCAACGCAGAAGCCCACAGTGCTCTGGCGCAGTTCTACCTAAGAGAGCAAAAGTGGACAGAAGCGCAAGCGCACTTTGAAAAGGCGCTAGAGCTTCTCTAACGTTTCAGATTATGGTTACCTGTCTGATGCTCTTGAGAAACAGAACCTAACCAAAGCTGCCCATGAAGTTTCACGTAAGGCTTTAGGCTTAGTGAAGTCGGCATAACAAACGTAATGACAACCCCACAAAGCCGATGCAGAGATGCATCGGCTTTTTTGTACATTTC
>NZ_JAHGAH010001156.1:0-792 GCF_030248475.1 Vibrio sp. D173a | reverse complement strand
CTGCCAACTTACCAATCTTTTCTTCCAATTCAAGCATGTGGACATCCCTAATATCCTTAGCTAAATTAGACAATACATCATATATAGACGAACCATATTGCAAACTCTGATTAAGCGTCATCACAAAGCTTCTTACTTCATTAGTGGGTACACGGTTATATAACTCTTCTAGTGCACTCTCCAACCCAACGAGCTTTGCTCTCTCGTTTGTTTTATGAAGCATATGCGATATATCCGGATCAAATCCTTGCATCTCATGTGCAAGATATGCAATCGAAGCCTCTATTGTCATCCCAGTTCTAACACACACTCCCATTAGGTCCAATAAATAGGGGAGCCTGTCAGAAAGCTTCCTTTGTAATTTCTTTTTCTTCAACTCTAAGTATAGGTCAGGACCGACAACAACTACACTTAACCAAAGTGCAATTAGTATAATCGTTGTTGTCAATTCCATATGCATGGTCATGGTATAAAACAGTATCACTAATATACCCAATGCCATTGATATATACTTTATTGGAAGTAACCATTTGACCCATTTACTATTATAGAAACCCGCTGCAACAAATTTTTTCTCAACATCCCTCTCAGATATAGAAAATAACTGACCAAACCAACGGCTCACTGACTCAACTTTTGAGGTATTGGAAGAGTCAACACTGTCATCAAGCAAAACACCAACTTTATTTAGAGTCTTTTTTCTCGTCTGACTAACAGAAAAAGAATAAATTAACACTCCAAGACCGATAACAATCATCCACATAAATATAATTGCTTGCACTTTACCATCTG
>NZ_JAHGAH010001155.1:0-674 GCF_030248475.1 Vibrio sp. D173a | reverse complement strand
CGGCTTCAATTTCTGGGTGTGAAGCAAGCTTATCTGCAGCCCATTGGTTGATGTGTTTTAGGATTGCCGATACTGCATGTTTCTCAGTTGCAGGTTGGTCATCGGCAAGATCGAGTTTCTCTTTTGGGTGCGAGCCAGTCGCATCTTCAGCAATGTGCAGCCAATCTGGGTGCCAGTAATAAGGCTGACCACTCGGCGTTGTCCAACTGTGGACACCATTTGATTCACCTTTGTACTCTAAGTGTTCTGCTTCTATCTTTTTCATTATGGTCTCGCATTGTTATTGTGAACATCTGTATAAGTTTAGAGCGATCTAGATTTATCGCTATGCATCAAAGTTAGCAGAGCACGTCAGTAGTTCTGTGAAGTTTTTCACACAATTATATAAATGACGTTCAATCAGTAGGATAGATATAATCTAAGCGCATGTTAATGCTAGAGTATTGGGTTTATTGATTCTTTAGGTACTAGGGTTTATGGCACGTTATGAAGAGTTGGCAAAGGACATTCGCACTCAGATAGCCAACAACACTTGGCGATCTGGCGAGAAGATCCCGTCAGTTCGTATGAGTTGCCGTAACTATAAGGTTAGCAACAGCACAGTTCTCCAAGCCTACCAGTTGTTAGAGAGCGAAGGCTGGATCATAGCTAAGCCGCAGTCCGGCTACTTTGTT
>NZ_JAHGAH010001154.1:0-616 GCF_030248475.1 Vibrio sp. D173a | reverse complement strand
ATGACGTGATGCTGCACATGATGGAAGTGTCTAAGAAGATGGACTTCATCGATGTTGTGCCAATTTCGGCAAAACACGGTAAGAACACTGATGTATTGCGTAAGCACGTTCGTGAACATCTTCCGAAAGCGACACACCACTTCCCTGAAGAGTATGTAACAGACCGTTCTCAGCGCTTCATGGCGTCAGAGATCATTCGTGAGAAGCTGATGCGTTTTACGGGTGATGAGTTACCTTACTCAGTGACGGTTGAGATCGAACGCTTTGACTACAACCCAGACAACGATGGCTTCCACATTAACGCACTTATCTTAGTTGAGCGTAGTGGCCAGAAGAAGATGGTGATTGGTAAAGGCGGCGAGAAGATCAAGACGATTGGTCGCGAAGCTCGTCTGGATATGGAAGAGCTATTCGGTCGTAAAGTATTCCTAGAAACTTGGGTTAAAGTGAAGTCGGGTTGGGCTGACGATGAACGTGCACTGCGTTCACTGGGCTACATCGACGACTTATAACCCGCTAGAGGCGCAAGCGCTTCGCTCCGGGTCGAAACCATTTTAAAAGGAGCCAGTTATGCTCCTTTTTTCTATTTAGAAGGTGATATGTCTTCAGAAGGGTT
>NZ_JAHGAH010001153.1:0-1327 GCF_030248475.1 Vibrio sp. D173a | reverse complement strand
CTAAAGTGGTGGCAAATGTGTTTTTTTTCAAGGCATACTGCAAAATAGCTCACGTTATGATTTTTTATGCGTCGGCTATGGTATAGTTTCGGATTCTATATCAAATTGTAATACGATATAGTCATAATGAACAAAAAAGCTGAGAGTTTAATGGTTTAGTGCTCTCATCTTCACAGAAGGGTTTAGGCAAGTGAAGTTTTTAGAGCTCAAGAATCGCATGGGAAATTCTCCCCTGTTGAGCCGCTTAATAGAGAATGGATTTGTATTTCAGCAGAAGCTGAGCCTGATAACTTGTTGTGTATTGATCGCTATCTCTGCATGGATTCTGGGTCAATTGGCTTGGTTTATTGAGCCAGCAGAGCAATCTATCACGTCTTGGAAGGCGCAAGCCTCGTCGTCATCTCGACCGCAATCAACGCTCGATATCTCATCTCTACAAAAGAGTCATCTATTTGGTGAATATAACGCCGAAACGCCTCAGGTTATTGAACAGCCTGTGATTCAAGACGCCCCTAAAACACGTTTGAACCTCGTGCTGGTGGGTGCGGTGGCGAGTTCTGATCCGAATCGTAGCCTTGCGGTAATAGCAAACCGTGGTAAACAAGCGACCTACGGCATCAGTGAAGAAATAGAAGGGACGCGCGCTAAGCTGAAAGCGGTGTTGATTGATCGTGTCATTATTGATAACTCCGGCCGTGATGAAACCTTAATGCTTGAAGGCCTTGAGTATAAGCGCCTGTCTGTATCTGCGCCTGCGAAGCCGCGTGCGTCGGCATCGGTTCGCGGCAACAATCCGGGTTCCGCTGAAGAGAAGCTGGAAGAGATTAAGGCTAAGATCACCCAAGACCCACAACAAATCTTCCAATACGTTCGCCTTTCACAAGTGAAACGCGACGGTAATGTGATTGGCTATCGCGTCAGTCCTGGAAGAGATCCCGAACTTTTTAAATCGGTTGGGCTCCAAAGTGGAGACATCGCGACTCAGCTTAATGGACAAGACCTGACCGATCCGGCTGCTATGGGCACGATTTTCCGCTCTATCTCTGACTTAACCGAACTGAATTTGGTGGTCGAAAGAGACGGACAGCAGCATGACATTTTTATCGAATTTTAAAACATTTCGCTTACCGAAAGGCGAGAGTGTAGGAGTAGTACGTGAAGCATTGGTTTAAGAAAAGTGCATGGTTATTAGCGGGAAGCTTGATCTGCACACCAGCAGCCATCGCTAATGATTTTAGTGCCAGCTTTAAGGGCACTGATATTCAAGAGTTTATTAATATTGTTGGCCGTAACCTTGAGAAGACGATCATCGTTGATCCGTCGGTAC
>NZ_JAHGAH010001152.1:0-891 GCF_030248475.1 Vibrio sp. D173a | reverse complement strand
GATCTTTGGTTCGTGATATCAACTACGAAGATTGGTTATACGAAACGTCTGCGAGCCCGAAAGCAGCAGAAATGCGCATGAAGAACGTCTCTGACCTTTATAGCTGGATCGTAGCTGACCTTGAGGGTGATAACTACGATAAAGAAGAGAAGACGTTAAGAGAGGTCGTTCAGCGTTTGACCCTGCGTGACATGATGGAGCGTGGTGAAGATGATGACGATGCAGACCAAGTGCAATTGATGACCCTGCACGCTTCAAAAGGTTTGGAGTTCCCATATGTCTACCTAATGGGCGCGGAAGAGGGAATTCTTCCTCACCAAACCAGTGTTGATGAAGGTAACGTCGAAGAAGAGCGTCGATTGATGTATGTAGGGATCACTCGTGCACAAAAAGAGCTGACCTTTACTAAATGTCGTGAGCGCCGTCAGTTTGGTGAGTTGATCAAACCGACTCAGAGCCGTTTTCTCGATGAGTTGCCACACGATGATGTGGAGTGGGAGACGGTGAAAAAGCCGCAATCCCAAGAAGAGCGAATGGAGAAAGGCCAAGCGCATATTGCGAATATTCGAGCGATGTTCAATAAGAAATAATCCAGACAAACAAAAAGGAGACCATTAGGTCTCCTTTTTTGAATCTATCTTTCTAGTTATAGAAATTACAGACCCGCGATCATGTGCTCGATAGCGTCTTTGATCTCGTCGTCTGAACAGTCCATACATGAACCTTTCGCTGGCATCGCGTTGAAGCCGTTGATTGCGTGGTCAGCTAGAATGTCTCGACCTTGAGCAATACGAGGTGCCCAATCTGCAGCATCACCTGTTTTTGGTGCGCCACTTACGCCAGATGCGTGACAAGCAATACAAAAAGTACCGTAAACTGTTGCGCCATCAC
>NZ_JAHGAH010001151.1:0-904 GCF_030248475.1 Vibrio sp. D173a | reverse complement strand
GCTAGAATGTTGAAGACATTTGAACCAATGATATTACCCACGGCATATCATCTTCGCCTTTCATTACACCAGCAAGAGAAGCAGCCAGTTCAGGTAGACTTGTGCCTACAGCAATAATTGTGAGACCAATGACAAGGTCGCTCATGCCGAAGTATTTAGCGATAACAACCGCGTTGTTCACCAGCATATCTGCTGAAATTGGTAGGACAATCAGGCCCACAACCACCCACATAGCGGCTTTTACGTTACTCACACCTTCAGGAATCTCTGACTCTTGCTCTTCGATAAAGGCATCACCTTTACTCTTTTCACGACGGCTGATTTGCAGCATTGCAAATAGGAATGCGCCGAACAGCACAAACAGTAATACGCCTTCGTAGAAGCCAAGGTAGCTGTCCCAAAGCAGGGCTCCAGCCAGTAGTGTGACACCGATCATCAGCGGCAGTTCACGACGGATAACCGCAGAGCTAATAGAAAGCGGCTTAATTAATGCTGTAATACCTAAGATAAGTGCAATGTTGGCGATATTCGAGCCAAGCACGTTACCTACGGCTGTATCTGTTTTGCCATCAAGAGCCGCAGTTGCAGAAACCATCATTTCAGGCGCTGAAGAGCCCATTGCAAGAATCGTCATACCGATAACTAGGGGAGAGATTGCGAAGTTGCGAGCCAATGCTGCGGCACCATAAACCAGTTTATCTGCACTCCACACCAAAAAACCTAGACCGATAATAAGAAACGCAATCGCTTCAAGCATGATGATTCCTAAAAATTAATAAAAAATGGACAATTAACCGCTAATTTTGACGTGTTGCTAGATAAAAGGGAAGTCACGGATTCAATTAATTCAGACTAAGTTGTAACGAAAGTGCCTTTGTAGGGAGATTTCTTAATACTTTCAAAT
>NZ_JAHGAH010001150.1:0-868 GCF_030248475.1 Vibrio sp. D173a | reverse complement strand
AAAGTTCTCTCGACTTGTGTCTGTTACAAAGGCCATCCCATATTGCATCAACTCATAATGCACATCGTTAATGAAACCCGGGTCAACGCGCTGTCGCCCTGTTAGGCTGTTTAAATCTTCTCGTGTTAAAGAAACACCAGAAACCTCACTGCTAAATCTATGCCTCAACCACTCGGAAAACTCCTTCGCACAAATCATTGTCATGGTTTTGTCCTCGAATTACATATCGACGGGACTTTAATTCTTATGTACGGCGTGTAAGTCCTATTTGTCACCCCAAAAACATTCTTGTTATGACCCAACTATGCCACTTCGACTCTGTTTTTGTTTTTGTCGGATTGTGAAAATGAAATATCAAACGATATTCTTATTTACTCTTTACTCCCTCTAGACAAAAGTGTGACATTTCTCCAGTTTCTGATCTTCATTAAAAACGAAGATCTAAAACAAAAACGATCAATAAGTGATGACTGTTGAGCATTGATCCGGCATCACCTTTTTCTTTTTAGGCTTAGATTTAGCGACTTTCGTTGGAGGTGGTACAGGGATCTGTTGAGGTGTCCAACTTGCTAGCTCATATCCACAGCCATCGCCTTTGGGGGGCGCTTTTTGCTCGACGCAGTTCGTCGCATCTTTCGGGCAATGCAGTCGAACATGAAAATGAGAGTGATGTCCCCACCACGGCCGTATCTTGCCAAGCCATTCGCGCTCAGCCTGTTGCGTGACTTCTTGATCGCACAACGCTTGTTTTATAACAGGGTGAACGAAGATACGTGCAACATTTGGGTCTTTTGCCGCAAAGCGAAGCACTTCAAAATGGTTTTTCTCCCATTTTTCTGTTCGTAATCGATAGTTTTTTAGATCGACG
>NZ_JAHGAH010000115.1:0-33421 GCF_030248475.1 Vibrio sp. D173a | reverse complement strand
CGGGATTCGGGATTCGACTCTATTTTGCCTTTCTGGGGACAAGTTCTGTCAACTATTTCTATACTTAAGCTTCTTTCAGTCAATACCCCAGTGCACACATCCCGATTCCCAAAGCGAAGCGTTCTCGAATCTCGGAGCGTAAGCGTTCCCATATCCCTTTCTCTAACTTAATCCTGTACAAAAACACAGCTTAGTGGTTAACATACTGCTATGTTAACTATTTTCTTGAGCCCACTATGTCTGCCCAAATGTTATCTGCTGTTCCTTTAACTTCTCTGTCTGGAGTTGGCGCTAAAGTCGCAGAAAAACTCGCCAAAGTTGGCTTACATAGCGTTCAAGATCTGCTGTTTCATCTTCCTCTTCGTTACGAAGATCGCACTCGCATTTACCCAATCGCCAAACTGCATGCCGGACTTTGGGCGGCGGTACAGGGCAAAGTCATGGCTGTCGATACTACTTTCAGCAAACGCAAAATGCTGACGGTAAAGATCAGCGACGGCAATGGCACCATTACCCTACGCTTTTTTAACTTTACTGCCGCGATGAAGAACAATTTCTCGAATGGTAAGTTAGTACACGCTTACGGTGAAATTAAGCGTGGCGGTATGGGCTTAGAAATTGTTCACCCTGACTACAAGTTTTATGTAAGTGAGCAAAAGCCGGATGTGGAACAGAGCTTAACTCCCGTTTATCCAACCACCGATGGGTTGCGTCAAATCACTTTGCGTAACCTGACGGAACAAGCTTTATCACTCCTCGATAAAGCCGCAGTGCAAGAGTTGCTGCCTTCCGGTTTGTACAATCACCAGATCACCATGTCGCAAGCATTGCATACGATTCATCGACCGCCTCCAACCATTAATTTGGATGAGTTTGATGAAGGTAAACACCCAGCTCAAATTCGTTTGATCATGGAAGAATTACTGGCGCAGAACCTCTCTATGTTGGCAGTGCGCAGCAAAGGACAACAGGACGTTGCATTGCCTTTGGCGTCGTGTGACTCGCTGAAAAAGCAACTACTGGCTCAATTGCCCTTCTCGCCGACCAATGCTCAAGCACGAGTGGTTAAAGAAATTGAAGCTGACTTAGAAAAAACGCACCCAATGATGCGCCTTGTTCAAGGTGACGTAGGCTCGGGGAAAACTTTAGTTGCCGCACTCGCAGCAGTCAGAGCCATTGAACACGGCTATCAAGTCGCTTTAATGGCACCGACCGAGCTGCTCGCCGAACAGCACGCGATTAACTTCGCTAATTGGTTCGAGAGAATGGGCATTCAGGTCGGTTGGCTGGCGGGCAAATTGAAAGGTAAAGCCAAAGAAGCCGAACTAGCCCGAATTGCCAGTGGTGAAGCACAAATGGTAGTGGGCACTCACGCCCTTTTCCAAGAGCATGTTGAGTTTCATCATCTTGCTTTGGTCATTATTGATGAACAGCACCGCTTTGGTGTCCACCAGCGCTTAGAGCTACGCGAGAAAGGCGCGAAACAAGGCGCTTATCCACATCAGCTCATCATGACAGCAACACCGATTCCGCGAACGTTAGCCATGACAGCTTATGCTGATTTAGAAACGTCGGTGATTGATGAGTTACCACCGGGTCGAACACCAATCCAGACGGTCGCGATTCCAGACACCAAACGCGATGATATTGTCGAACGAGTGCGCAATGCTTGCTTAAACGAAGGCAAGCAAGCGTATTGGGTATGTACCTTGATTGATGAGTCCGAAGTCTTGGAAGCTCAAGCCGCCGCTGACACTGCAGAAGAGCTGCAACGTAAACTGCCTGACGTAAGAATTGGTCTCGTACACGGACGAATGAAGCCCGCAGAGAAGCAAGCCGTGATGCAGGATTTCAAAGACAACAAGCTGCATTTACTGGTCGCAACGACTGTGATTGAAGTTGGCGTGGACGTGCCCAATTCCAGCCTGATGATCATCGAGAACCCAGAGCGTTTAGGTTTAGCTCAGTTGCACCAGCTTAGAGGTCGTGTTGGTCGAGGTTCAGTGGCGAGCCATTGTGTGTTGCTGTATCACTCACCACTATCAAAAACCGCCCAAAAACGTTTAGGCGTATTGCGAGAAAGCAACGACGGCTTCGTGATCGCACAGAAAGACTTAGAGATTCGTGGACCGGGTGAGCTTCTTGGCACCAAACAAACTGGCTTGGCAGATTTTAAAATTGCCGACTTAGTGCGAGATCAGCGCTTAATTCCAGAAGTTCAACGCATTGCACGTTACATTCATGACAACTACCCAACGAATGCGACCGCAATTATTGATCGTTGGTTAGGCGAGCGTGACATTTATTCTAAGGCGTAAGCTCTTCTTTTCTCACCGACCCTCGCTCCATTAATAAATCTTATTAAAGACACCGTTCTGTAACGATTGGTTTCGCATACATTCATTGCACCAATGAATATCTCATTTAATAAAAGCTAACTCGACTTTATTCAATAATTACGACAAGTTAGAGCAAGTAAACTCTACATAGAGTTAATACTCCAAGCGGATATAAAACGTCACAAATACACAATGTCATCAAGGATAGATGCATGAAAAAACGTACCTTGCTTGCGGTAACAGCAGCATTAGTTGGCTCTGTACACTCCGCCTCCTTAGCAGCGCAAGATAAACAGAGCGCGATTCTTCAGTCGGCTGAGCTTTTTGCCAAAAGTTCGGCTTACTTTAATCCCAAAATATCACCAGATGGCAAGCACTTAGCCTTTGAATCCAGTATCGATGGTAAAGATGCTTTAGTTATACTCGACAGTAAAACCATGCAACCGAGCAGTGTGCTGCGCTTCTCAGGTAACGAGCAAGTGGGTGATTATTATTGGGTCAACAATGAACGTGTTGTCGCATCCAAAGAATATTTAAAGAGTTGGTCTACTGCTCCTCGCTACTATGGCGAACTCGTCTCGGCCAATGTGGATGGAAACAAATACGCTTATATATTTGGTTATAACCCTCCTCAAACTAGCCGCCTAGTCCGAGCATCTTCTATCGTGAGAGCTTACGGTGATGTCTTAGATATTCTGCCTGAAGACGACCGCCATATCTTAGTTTCAGCTCTTCCTTTCGGTGAATTCAGTTTCAACTTGGAAGCACCAAGAGAGGTGTACCGCGTCAACGTATACACCGGTAGACGCTCGAAGATAACGACAGCACCCATCCCGTTTAGTCGGTTTCTCACCGACCATGATGGTGAAGTTCGCTTTGTTTCAGGTTTGAATAGCAATAACAAAGTCGAGCTTTATTATCGCGTCAACGATCAATGGAAAAGCTCCGATAAATTGGCGGCTTTAAAAAATTTCAAAGAGTTCTATCCTATCTCCTTTGCAGAGAATCAAGATTCCGTTTATGCCGCGATTAGTCAGTCAGGTGAGCCAAGAGCAATCCATCACCTCAACTTAAAAACCGGTAAAAGTACAAAAGTTGCCTCGGATGATACCGTCGATCCGAAGGAATATTGGTTAGATCCAGACTCAAAGCAACTTTACGCCGTCGAGTTTGAAAGTGATTACCCTACTTATGCCTTTGTTGATCCAAAAAACAAACGCAGCGAGTACCTAAAGCAGATCCTAACTTCTCTACCTGGTCATCAAGTTCGCCTAGTCAGTGAGACAGAAGCTGGTGATGCTTACGTCATTATGGCCTTTAACGATAGAAACCCTGGGGATTACTACTTATTTACAACCGAGCCAAAAGAAATTCGTTATCTGTTCTCGGCACGAGAGTGGTTAGACCCAGAGAAAATGGCCGAAGTGAAGCCTTTTGAGTTCACCAGTCGCGACGGGAAAACCATCTCTGGTTATCTGACGTTGCCACCAAATACTGAAGCAAAAAATCTCCCTCTTATCGTCAATCCGCATGGCGGTCCTCATGGTCCACGAGATTGGTGGCGTTTTACCGAGGAGAATCAATTTCTTGCTAACAATGGCTATGCTGTGATGCAAGTAAATTTCCGTGGCAGTGGTGGTTTCGGTAAGCAGTTTGAAGAGGCTGGCTATCGTAAATGGGGAACGAACATTCAATATGACATCATCGACGCCACCAAACACATTGTCGCAGAAGGCATCGCAGATAAAGAACGCATCTGTATTTCTGGCGGAAGCTTTGGCGGATACAGTGCATTGCAATCAGCCACCCTTGCACCTGAGTTGTTTCAGTGCGCCGTGGGCAGTGCCGGTGTTTATGACCTTGAGTTGATGTTCACCGAAGGTGATGTGCCCGATAGCCGCATGGGATTAAGCTTTTTGAAAGAAGTACTGGGAACCGACCCTAAAGTCTGGAAAGCCATGTCTCCAACTCATAATGCAGAAAAGTTGAAAGCTTCTATCCTTCTCGTGCATGGGGGAAAAGATCAACGTGCGCCTATTGAACATTATGAGGCAATGGCTAAAGCACTCGACAAGCTCAACTACCCATACGAATCTTTTGTACTAGACGATGAAGGACATGGCTTTTACAAAGATGAACACCGAGCTAAATATTACGCTCATGTGTTGGGCTTCTTCGATAAGCACCTGAAAAACTAATCTTCCAAAGTAAAACCTTAAAGGCGATAACCATTCCGTTATCGCCTTTTCTTTCCAGCCCAAAGCAAACGTTTGCTTTTTGAATAAATCCCTCTATAATCGCGCTCAAAATTTATGGTGTGCGCTTTGTCACATCAAACCAACCTGAGTTGACACTGATTAACAGCAATCACAGGTCATAACGTCAACTCCACCCAGCACTCCCATTCAGCGAGCTCTGGAGCAAGAATTATTGCGACTAGCGAGACAAACATGACAACTTCAAACCGAACTTCGGAACTGGTCTATCAGTTAAACGATCGTCCACCACTACCTCAGACCATTTTTGCTGCACTTCAGCACTTATTGGCGATGTTCGTAGCCGTTATCACCCCTTCTCTGATCATTTGTCAGTCTTTGGGTGTGCCTGCTGACCAAACCAACACCATCATCAGCATGTCGCTGTTTGCATCTGGCGTGTCTTCCTTTATTCAAATTCGTACCTTTGGACCTATCGGCTCAGGCTTGCTTTCAGTGCAAGGCACCAGCTTCAACTTCCTTGGTCCAATCATTGGTGCGGGTCTTTCTCTTAAAGCCGGCGGCGCGGACATCAGCACCATGATGGCAGCGATTTTCGGTACTATCTTGGTCGCGTCTTTTGCTGAAATCCTGCTATCTCGCGTCCTAGAACACGCACGCCGCATCATTACACCATTGGTATCTGGCATTGTCGTGACGCTTATTGGGCTGACCCTAATTCAAGTGGGTTTGGTATCAATGGGTGGTGGCTACGCGGCAATGAGCGATGGCTCTTTCGGTAGCCTAGACAAGTTAGCTCTCGCTGGCACAGTACTTGGCTTGATCGTAATCCTTAACCGTTCAAAGAACCCATACCTACGTGTTGCATCAATTGTAATTGCAATGCTGGTTGGCTACGTCATGGCGTACTTCATGGGCATGGTCGACACCTCAACACTGGGCGAAACTGACCTCATCGCGCTGCCAATCCCAATGCAATACGGCTTAAGCTTCGATTGGTCGCTGTTTATTCCACTGGTTCTGATTTTCTTTATCACAGCGCTAGAAGCAATTGGTGACATTACCGCAACGTCTGAAGTTTCCGGTGAGCCAGTGAAAGGTCCGGTTTACATGAAGCGAATCAAAGGCGGCGTATTAGCTGACGGTCTGAACTCAGCGATTGCAGCAGTATTCAACAGCTTCCCGAACTCTACCTTTAGCCAAAACAACGGCATCATCATGCTCACTGGCGTAGCAAGCCGTTACGTAGGTTACTTCATCTCAGGCATGTTGGTGATTCTGGGTCTGTTCCCGGGTGTGGCAAGCTTTGTTCAGCTGATTCCTGAGCCAGTGCTGGGCGGCGCGACTATCGTGATGTTCGGTACCATTGCCGCTGCGGGTGTACGCATCATCTCCCGTGTCGACCTCGATCGCCGCGCAATCCTAATTATGGCGCTGTCGTTCTCGATGGGTTTAGGCATTGCACAAAAACCTGAAATTCTGCAATTCATGCCTGAGTTTATTAAGAGTATTTTCTCAACAGGCGTGGCGGCAGGCGGCATCACCGCTATCGTATTGAACCTATTGCTTCCAGAGAAACTGGAAGAGGAAGACGAGCTGGTTGCTCAAGAGGTAAAAGAGTCCTAACCTTGCACTAGGATGATCGAAAAGCCCAACCAAACTTTGGTTGGGCTTTTTTATTGGAATCAATTGGTCAAAGAAAGCTTACTTGGTTGGGAAGCTGATTTGCGCACTTAACCCACCTTCACTGCGGTTACGTACCACAACCGAGCCAGAATGCTGGCTAACGATACGCTTCACAATGGCTAATCCTAAGCCTGTCCCTTCACTGCCACGAGCAGTATCACCACGAGTAAAAGGTTCAAACAAGCGTGCGATTTGTGATTGCTCAATGCCTGGACCATTGTCTTCAACGCAAACCCATACCAGCTGTTTGTCGGCGGTGACGCCCGTACTGATTTTCACCCAGCCATTGCCATAACGCAGAGCATTGACCACAAGGTTACTCACCGCACGTTTGATAGCGATCGGGCTGCCTTTTGCGGTTGGCATCGTTGGGTTGAGGTCAGTTTCAATTTCGACTTCATAACCCCCTTCCGACGTTGCTACATCGCTGGTGATGGTATTGATGTCTACTTGCTCAAACGACTCTTTGTTTACTGGTTTGAGGTAGTCCATAAATTGGCTGATGATCTCGTTACACTCTTCGGTATCACTGATGATGCCCTCGGCTAGGTAACTGTCTTCTGGCGACATCATTTCTGTCGCAAGACGAATACGCGTCAATGGCGTACGTAAGTCGTGGCTGATGCCTGCCATCAGTAGTGCACGATCTTCTTCCAGTTCTTGAATGCCTTTCGACATCTGGTTAAATGCGCGAGTTACAGAGCGGATTTCTGAAGCACCCTTCTCTGGCAATGGTGGCGGAATTTCACCTCGACCTACTCCTTTAGCGGCTTTCTCCAGCGCAATCAAAGGTCGATTTTGCAAACGGATAAACAGCCAACCACCAGCAATGATAAGCAGCGCCATGATTAAGCTATTGCGAAACAGCGGCGCAAAATCTTCTTCTTGCAGCTCAGAGAGCGGAATACGGATGATGGAGTTCGGCAACTGATCGATACGCATCCACAGAATGTAGCTTTCACTGCCAAGCAGCAAACGCACTTCCGTTGGAGAGCCGAGCTCTTGCGTCATCTCTTCCGACATCAAATCAATCGACATCGCATGATTGAACTCATTCATCATCTCGCTATCAACGCTGTGTACCGTCACGCCCAAGTTTTCTAACAGTTGGTGGCGCAGCGGCGCATCAGCCTTGAGTAGGCCATCTTCATCAAGCACCAGATTCAATTCATGAGCGAGAATTTTGTTGAACTGCTGCAAACTTGGCATCAACGCGTAGTTAAAAACGGCGTAGTAAGAAAAGACTTGGCTAGCGAGAAGCAAAGAGATGAACAGCAGAATAGATTGTGTAAATGAACTTCGGATTCGCATGGAGGATCCCTAATGGACTGTTCCTAGTGAACAACATTAATTGCGAGTTTCCAGCCCTCAAACAGGAAGGAGGCTTGAGGGTGGAATATGAGCAGCGAGTATTATCGGCAGACCTTAGAGGTACTTACGCTTCTTTGCCGTCTGGGACGAACACGTAACCTAAGCCCCATACCGTTTGGATGTAGCGAGGCTTGCTTGGATCGTCTTCTAGCATGCGGCGTAAACGCGAGATTTGAACGTCGATAGAACGTTCCATCGCCGAGTATTCACGGCCACGAGCCATGTTCATCAGCTTATCACGCGACATCGGCTCACGAGCGTTGGTCACAAGCGCTTTCAGCACCGCGAATTCACCCGAAGTCAGTGGCATCGCTTCGTCACCACGGAACATTTCACGCGTACCTAGGTTCAGACGGAAGTCACCGAATTCAACCACTTTCTCTTCCGTGCTTGGCGCTCCTGGTAGTTCAACCGTTTGGCGGCGAAGTACTGCTTTAATACGAGCCAGCAGTTCACGCGGGTTGAACGGTTTTGGTAGGTAATCGTCTGCACCCACTTCAAGACCAACGATACGATCGACTTCATCGCCTTTCGCTGTCAGCATCAGAATAGGTAGCATGTTGTTAGCATGACGTAGACGACGACAAATCGATAAGCCATCTTCGCCCGGCAACATTAAATCCAACACCATAAGGTGGAAGTTTTCACGGGTCAGAAGGCGGTCCATCTGCTCGCCGTTAGCGACACTTCTCACCTGAAAACCTTGCTCAGAAAGGTAACGCTCCAAAAGAGCACGCAAACGAGCATCGTCATCAACCACTAATATTTTATGATTTTCCTGCATTGAAACATCCTTTCAGAGGCATCTATAGTCAAAAATGTATCACTGTTTTTTCAAACGTGCTTGTGCAAATTGTTACTCTTTTTATCTTAGCCACGGTTTTGATGAATTTTTTCGATGTTTCACGCCGTTTTTCTTCTCATCACAACAATTTACAGTCAGACAAAATCAAGGCTACTATGATCAACAGAATCCAATAAAGGCTGATTTACTTCTAATGAAAACCAATTTAATTACCCGTGAAGGCTACAATCGCCTAAAAACCGAACTCGACTTTTTATGGCGAGAAGAACGCCCAGAAGTCACCAAGAAAGTCACTTGGGCAGCAAGCTTAGGCGACCGAAGTGAAAACGCTGATTATCAATACAACAAAAAACGCCTGCGTGAAATTGACCGTCGTGTCAGATACTTACGAAAGCGTCTAGAGCAAGTCAAAGTGGTGGATTACTCACCTCAGCAAGAAGGCAAAGTGTTCTTTGGTGCTTGGGTGGAAATTGAGAATGAAGCGGGCGATGTGAAGAACTTCCGCATCGTTGGTCCCGATGAAATCTATGGCGATGCAAAAGGTTATATCTCGATTGATTCCCCAATGGCGCGTGCGCTCCTAAAAAAAGAAGTCGATGACGAATTCGCAGTAAGAACGCCGGAAGGCTACAAAGAATGGTTTATCAATAGTATTCGCTACCAAGCCGAAGAAAACTGATTGAATGACCCAATAAGAAGAAAGCCGCACTCTTTAGTGCGGCTTTTGCATTTTGAATATCAACCTTGAAGGTTACTCTTCGTAGTCAGGTTTCTCGGTCACAATGTAGTTGGTATCGCTGGCAACGATCGCACCGTGCTTCAAGAAGTTCTTACCTAGAATCATGCTGTAATGGAAGCGGCTACGATCTTGCAAGTTAACGCGAATCTTCTTCTCTAGTTCGCCAAGCTTGACGTGCATTTCCACCACAGGACGTACGTTGGCTTTCTCACCTTTCTTGGCTTTAATGCGCATCACGTCAACAACGGGCTTGGTAAATTCTTTCTTCATACCGCTGTCGTTCTCGTAAGTGAAGCTCACCATGTCTTTGCCATCTTTCTTGAACTGTTTGATGTTCTTGGCATTAATCGAGCTCACATCAGCGCCAGTATCCAATTTCACAGGGAAAAACATGCCTTCCACTTCCGCCACTTCAATGTGACCCGCTTTAAACAGTGGGCGCGCATCGAGTAAGTGATCAGCGCGAGTATTCAGCAGCACACCACCTTTCGCCATGTTGTGACCAAACACAAAGAACGGCTGCTCTTGGTCGTCTTTCTCTAAAACATCAATGGCAAATTCGATGCTCTTCTCTTCATCACCAAATAGGAAGTCACCTTCTACTACTGGGCGAACCGAATCACCCACTTTGAGCTTCTTCAATACGCGTTTAGTGATTTTCTCTTCCTTGCCGTTCGCGCTTGGCAGGTAGAAGGTCACTACTTCTTTCTTGTCTTTTTCCGTCAATTCAAAGCCATCCACACGCAACAACGGCGTTTTCACCGCGAAAGTTGGATACGCTGGCAGTACGTGGCCATCAATGTTGACTGACTCTTCTGGCGAGATAACCAGAGGCTTAGATTTCAGCGCGCTCTTAAATGACTTTTCAACACCTCCAAGCAAGTTTTCTTTGTCGGTATCAATCACGAAGTGCTGACTCGCCACGTCTTTGCCCAAACGGATTTGCGAACTAAAACCGCTACGATCACGCAGGTACACCAACCATTGCTGAGTTTCAGTTTCACTCACTTGCACAGGTAGATACACCAGAGGGCGTTCACTCTTGCTGGTTTTCAACATACGGACGAGTGGCAGTGTCATTGGATGACGCTTACCGTTCTCACCTTCTAAAGTGAAGGAGACTTGTTTTTTCTTCTTATCAACTTTGATATTCAGCGCGTGCACGTTGGTGTAACGACTGGTGGTCGAAATGCTTACCTTGTATGGCACGCCTTCAACATTCACCGTTTCTTTTTTACCGATCATCTGCGCCTTTTGTTGCTCTTGCAGGTAATCGTAACCAGCAAACACCCACGCGTTGTTGTCGAGGTAAGTTTTACCAATCAAGATAGGTGCTGAGAATTGAGTACGCTTGGTCAGGTTGACCACGGTATCCACAGTGTGCCCTGCGATGGTCATCGGCATTTTCACTGTCGGACGTAAAATTGGTTTTTCACTGGTACGGCTGCGGATCGCACTGATGCGTTCAAGATCATCGGTGATCTTAATTTCTTTCCCTGTATACGGATGATGAATCGTAAAGCTCACGGTCACTTGGTAGGGTTTGAAGCTGTCTGAATCCCATTTGGCTTTGGTGCCACCAAGATCATCAATAATGGCCCACATCAATTTGTCGTCTTTGAGACTTTTGTATTCAGGGTTGCTACTGCTGACGTGGATGTTTTCAGCGTGCATTGATGTGGTATCGGCACCGGTATCAATCTTACCAATGAATGGAACATCACTTAGCTCAGGAATATCATTGTAGTAGACACTCTCTACTCGTCCCAATACGACTTTATCATCAAGTCGGTAAATCGGATCTTGAGTGGTCGCGGAAAGTGTTTGCGACCAAGCGAGCGGCGTCGCCAATAAGGCACCAGAGAGCGCCAGAGCCAAAGACATTTTCTTCATCATTGTTTTCCGTATGAGCCAAGGTATAGGGTTAGTCGACAACCAAACGTATAAGTTCTCAATTTAATTACAGTTTTGACACAAATCTGACTGATGTCCACCAGCGCTCGGTAAATTTTTGAGTTACTAGTTTAAAACATTGCAAATTCCATGAATGACCCCAATGTTCTATACACAACCAATACCCAAACAGAATTAAAGAGAATACACGGATGAGCCAAGCTATCTGTCGCATGATTGCTCAAGAGCTGAATGTTCGCCCTGAGCAAGTCAACGCTGCTGTAACCCTTATCGATGACGGTAACACGGTCCCATTTATTGCACGTTACCGTAAAGAGGTGACGGGCGGCCTTGATGACACCCAACTGCGTACTCTAGACAGCCGTCTGTCTTACCTTCGTGAACTGGACGATCGCCGTCAGACCATCCTGAAATCGATCCAAGAGCAAGGCAAACTTACGCCAGAGCTAGAACAAGAGATCACTCAGGCAGACAGCAAGACTCGTCTTGAAGACTTGTACCTACCTTACAAACCAAAGCGTCGCACCAAAGGTCAGATCGCGATTGAAGCCGGTCTTGAGCCACTTGCAGACGAGCTTTGGAATCATCCGCAAACTGAGCCAGAAAGCGAAGCTAGCAAATACCTTGATGCAGACAAAGGCGTGGCTGACACCAAAGCCGCACTGGATGGCGCTCGCGCAATCATCATGGAACGCATTGCGGAAGACGCAAACCTGCTAGAGAAAATCCGTGGTCACCTAAACCGTAATGCGGAAATGGGTGCTCGCGTCGTTGAAGGCAAAGAGCAAGAAGGTGAGAAGTTTAAAGATTACTTCAACCACAACGAGCCATTAAGCAAAGTACCATCGCACCGCGCACTGGCAATGCTACGTGGTCGTAACGAAGGCTTCCTGACATTGGCAATGAATGCCGATCCAGAACAGGAAGAAGGCGCGCGTCAGTCTTACTGCGAAACGATTATCGCTGACCACTACGGCGTGACACTTAGCAGCGCACCTGCGGATACGTGGCGTAAGCAAGTGATAAGCTGGGCATGGCGCATCAAAGTATCGATGCACATGGAAACCGAGCTAATGGGCGCAATGAAAGAGCGCGCAGAAATCGAAGCGATTGAAGTATTCGCCACCAACTTAAAAGACTTGTTGATGGCAGCACCGGCAGGTCCTCGTGCAACACTTGGTCTCGATCCGGGTCTGCGCACGGGCTCTAAAATCGCTATTGTTGATCCGACTGGTAAAGTGCTTGCAACCGAAACCATCTACCCTCACCCACCACAAAAACAATACGACAAATCAGCGCAAATCGTTGATCAGCTGGTGCGCAAATACAACGTGGATTTGATCGCTATCGGCAACGGCACGGCTTCACGTGAAACCGACAGCTTTGTCGCAGACGTCATCAAACGTGGCAACCTGAAAGTTCAGAAGATCATTGTGAGTGAAGCGGGTGCATCGGTTTACTCAGCGTCTGAGCTTGCAGCGAAAGAGTTCCCGAATATGGACGTATCTCTACGTGGTGCGGTGTCGATTGCTCGTCGTCTACAAGACCCACTGGCTGAACTAGTGAAAATCGATCCTAAGTCGATCGGTGTGGGCCAATACCAGCACGATGTTAGCCAATCAATGCTGGCAAAACGCCTAGATGCGATTGTGGAAGACTGTGTAAACGCGGTCGGTGTAGACGTGAACACTGCTTCTGCGGCGCTACTGACACGCGTAGCGGGCTTGTCGAGCACCATTGCGCAGAACATTGTCGACTTCCGTGATGAAAACGGTCGTTTCGAAGCACGTACAACCTTGAAGAAAGTACCTCGTTTAGGCCCTAAGGCATTCGAGCAGTGTGCGGGTTTCCTACGTATTATGGATGGTAAGAACCCTCTTGATGCGTCTGCGGTTCACCCAGAAGCGTACCCAGTGGTAAAAGCAATTTCTGAGAAGAACAACAAAGACATCAAAGCACTGATTGGTGATTCAAGCTTCCTAAAAGGTCTGCATGCTGTCGACTACACCGACGATAACTTCGGTGTTCCAACCATTACTGACATCATCAAAGAGCTAGATAAACCGGGTCGTGACCCGCGTCCAGAATTCAAAACGGCAACGTTCGCAGAAGGCGTAAACTCAGTTTCTGACTTGGAACCGGGCATGATTCTAGAAGGCGTGGTATCGAACGTAGCCAACTTCGGTGCCTTCGTTGATATCGGCGTTCACCAAGACGGTCTTGTGCATATTTCTGCACTGACAGACCGCTTTGTGTCTGACCCACGTGAAGTGGTGAAAGCGGGCGACATCGTAAAAGTGAAGGTGATGGAAGTGGACGTGCAGCGTAAGCGCATTGGTTTGTCGATGCGTATGAACGACGAACCGGGCCAAGACAACCGTAGCCAACGCTCATCAGCAGCGCCCCGCCGTAATGACCAACCGCAGCGTCGTCAACCTCGCCGTGATGACTCGTCATCTAACAACGCGATGGGCGGTGCTTTTGCCGCAGCGTTTGCTAAAGCGAAAAAGTAATCTCGCCTAAGCTTCACCATTAATAACGAGGCTTCACCGCTAACGAGCTTTGATAGCTAAAAAGAAAACGCTCCAATCAGTTAATCTGCTTGGAGCGTTTTTATTTGAGTAGGATATTGAGTCGTCATAATACTGCTATCACTTCTGACGGTGTATGGGGCGCGACCGAGTGACCATAATGAAACTTAATCACCTTCCTGCGCTTTTTCATCAATCCCTCTTTGACCGCAGCATCCAAAATGCGCTTAGGTAATCGAAAGCGTATCGCGTAGCCCTTACCCTGATCTTCGCTGTAACTCTTGAGCGCAAGCAAACCAAACAGACGTTCTAGCGTGTCTTCCGGTTCTTCGTGATAACGGGTATCCACCTCGGGTTCCACTTCGTAGTCTGGATGCTCCGATGGGTCCCACGAGGATTGGCGTCGCCGCTTCTCATCACTTTTTACTTTGCGCTCCGCATTGGTTTTCGCCAGTGCGACTGTTGGCGTCACAGGTTCTCGGACTTTATTGTCACGAGCAGCTTGTTCCGTCTGCACATTAACGGATGGGGCGATCAGTGGCACGCTTACGTTAGGCGGTGACACAATCATTGCGAACCCTCCTCAGAGTCGCCCAACTCGTCAATACAGCAAACTCCTCCCGCAAGAAGAGTTCGCTAAAACTTATATCGACCAATTTTTAAGCAGCTTTAGGGCTTTATTCGCTTAGATTTGTAGACTCGCTAATTAAGCGGCAAATTCTCGCACTTGGAGACAAAACGCTTCATGTTCGGTCATGAACGGCGCATGAGAAGATTGGTTGAAAACGAACTGCTGAGTGCTTGGCAACTGCTCACTTAAGTCACTTGCCACTTTGATTGGCACTAAACCATCAAGTCGACCATAAAGACGCAGCATCGGCATAGAAAGGGAAGTCAGCGCATCGCGCAGATCCACATCGGCAAGAATATTCAAGCCAACCAACAATGAATCAGGATTCGGCTGCGGACGCGATAATACTGCTTGCTTGAGTTGCTTAACGTCTTTGCGCGCAGATGGACTGCCCATCGCTTGCAGTGCCATAAAGCGCTCAATAGTGACAGAGAAGTCTTCCAGCAATTGATCGGTGAATGCGGTTAACACGTTAGGTTGAATGCCACGCCAAGGACGCTCAGCGGCGAATTTTGGTGAACTTGCTACCGTGATTAACTTACTTACACGCTGCGGAGCATTAAGTGCAATGTGGGTTGCCACCAAGCCACCTAATGACCAGCCAAGCCAGACTGCTTTCTCTGGTGCGTCTTGCAGAACAAGGTCAGCGATTTTTGCTAAGTCTTCGGCGTGGGATTCTGCGCTGTGTCCGTACCCCGGAAGATCGACCACATGCACTCGGAAATAAGGTTGAAGAGACTCGACGGTCTGCTGCCATACCGCACCATTCATACTCCAACCATGAAGCAACACCAAATCTGGTCCTTGACCAAATGACTGCCAGTGTAAATTCGTGCTCATGCTCTCGTTCTCTCCCACTTATCTTATTCCTTACCACGCAATCCAAGCTTTAGTCTGGTGACTCTCTCACCTCGGATGGATTGTATGTTATCTCATCAATGGCAAAACATCATGCATCGCGTACTCAGTAGCCAATGCGGATTATGCCGATTTCCCATACCTCAACGCCAAACGCCCAACCTAATGCGTTGGTGTGATTGCTGTTTTGACCAACTCACACCAATTGAGCGCTGCGTACGTTGTGGTTTAAAAATAACAGGAGAGGAATCACAAGCCGCCACAGAGTGTGGAGAATGCCTGAAAGAGCCACCACCATGGCGGCGTTTGTATACCTTAGGGGATTATGACTTCCCGCTCTCTCAACAAGTACAGCGTTTTAAAGATCATGGCGAAATCTGGCATGTGGGCGCGCTCACTCAATTATTAGCAGAGCGAGTTGAGCAGCCTGCCCCAGTGATTACAAGTGTGCCCGTTCACTGGCAGCGCTTCTTAAAACGAGGTTTCAACCAGAGCCACATCTTGGCCAAACACCTCTCCCATCATTTAGATGTGCGCTATGAAAACAAGGTATTTAAACGCGTCAAAAACGTCCAATCACAACGAGGAAACAAAAAAGCCAGTCGCGAGCAAAATTTGCAAGGGGCATTTGCCCTACAAGGTGAGGTGGACTTTTCCCACGTCGCGATTGTGGATGATGTGGTTACAACAGGTAGTACGGTCCGACAATTATGTCATTTACTACTTGAAGTTGGCGTAGAAAGCATCGATATTTACTGCATCTGCAGAACTCCTGCGCCCGGTTCGCTCTAGATCGCTTCGCCATGTCTTAGCATCAAAAAGACTAGACCGAGGCGGTAACAGGAGTAGAATAGCAGCAATAGCCTACAAATTTACTCAGGTATTCGTCGTGTCAAATATTACTATTACAGAAACTGCGCAAACGCATTTCGCCAACCTTTTAGGCCAACAACCTGAAGGTACTAACATCCGAGTTTTCGTTGTTAACCCAGGAACCCAAAACGCAGAGTGTGGCGTATCTTACTGCCCACCAGAAGCGGTTGAAGGCACTGACACAGAAATCCCTTACAGCGGTTTCTCGGCATTCATTGACGAGCTAAGCCTACCGTTTCTAGAAGACGCTGAAATCGACTTTGTGACAGACAAAATGGGCTCTCAGCTAACGCTAAAAGCGCCAAACGCAAAAATGCGTAAAGTGTCTGACGATGCACCGCTTGTAGAGCGTGTTGAGTACGTGATCCAAACTCAAGTGAACCCGCAACTTGCAGGTCACGGTGGTCACGTAAACCTAGTTGAAATCACGGACGATGGTATTGCTATCGTTGCATTTGGCGGTGGTTGTAACGGCTGTTCAATGGTCGATGTGACACTAAAAGAAGGCATTGAAAAAGAGCTTCTTAATCAATTCGTTGGTGAACTGACAGCAGTTCGCGATGCAACTGAGCACGATCGTGGTGATCACTCTTACTACTAAGTCGTTCATGGCTTGCTAGTAATGCATATCGACGAGAAATGGGAGGCGTTTGCCTCCCATTTTTGTTTTCAATTGAGTTAAGCTGAATCATCATGCTAGAAACTCGAGCTTTCTTCTCATATATTAAGAAATCTCATTTCCCTCGATGAGTTAACGATACTAAGGAGCCAGCGTTATGTCGAAAAGGACCCCACCAGAGATTCTCTCTTGTCAGACGGTCGCACAATCTAAGCTGTTTGCTGTGGAAGCCCTCGACCTTCGCTTCTCTAATGGCGAACTGCGTACTTATGAACGCATGAAACCAAGTGGTCGCGATGCCGTGATGGTTGTGCCTGTCACTGAGCAAGGTGACTTACTGTTAGTACGCGAGTACGCGGCAGGCACAGAACGCTACGAACTGGGCTTTCCGAAAGGTCTTATCGACCCAGGAGAGACACCATTACAAGCGGCCGATCGAGAGTTAAAAGAAGAAATTGGTTTCGGCTCTCATGAGCTAACGCCATTAAAACAGGTGATCCTTGCACCTTCTTACTTCTCCAGCAAAATGACGCTGTTCTTAGGACAGAGCCTATACCCTGAGAAACAAGAAGGTGACGAGCCAGAACCATTAGAAATCGTTCGCTGGCCATTAGCGCAAGCGGAAGAACTATTAACGCACTTAGATTTTTGTGAAGCACGAAGTATCACAGCGTTGATGTTGGCACTGAAACACTTACAAAACACCACTCACAAACAAAACTAATCGCAGCCGAAGAGCTGGACCATAATTGTGAGAAAGGACCATTACTTATGCCAATGACAAAAGATTTATCTCACCTGCTCCCGCAAGTCATCGAAATTGCTCGCAGCGCGGGACAATTGATTCTCGATATTTACGAGAAAAAGCAGTACGAAGCTTACACCAAAAGTGACGAGACCCCAGTCACCAGTGCTGATATCGCAGCGCACAAGCTGATCACCGAGCGTTTAAGCGAGCTTACGCCAGATATCCCCGTGCTTTCTGAAGAAGCCGCGGACATCAGCTTAGAGCAACGTGCGCAATGGGAACGCTACTGGCTGGTTGACCCACTTGATGGTACACAAGAGTTCATCGCGCGCAGCGGTGACTTCGCGACCATTATCGCCCTTATCGACAACAACAAGCCAACCATGGGTGTGGTTTACGGTCCGGTTTCTGGCGTGACTTATTATGCTTACAACGGCAAGGGCGCGTGGAAGATTCCAGACATGTCTGAGAGCGTGAAAATCCACACTCACAAACATGAACAACCTGGGCAAAACATCGCTATCGCAATCAGCCGTCGCCAAGACATCAACCGCATCACGAGCCGCATGAGTAGCGCTTGGAACTATGATTTAATTCCACTCGGCTCTGCCGCACTTAAAGCCTGCCTTGTCGCTGAAGGTGCAGTGGACTGTTACTTACGTCTAGGTCCAACTGGCGAGTGGGATACCGCTGCTACACAATGCATTGTAGAAGAAGCGGGCGGACGAATTCTTAGTACGCAACTTGAACCGCTGTCTTACAATGAGCGTGAGACGTTGGAGAACCCGAACTTCATCGTACTGGGTGACGCGGATTTGCCATGGGATGAGATTCTCCAGCGCAAAGATTAACCCCAATCCAATCAGCCCCATTGCTAGATTTTAAAGGCCACGAATCGAGTTCGTGGCCTTTCTTTTTTCTTCTTGTACAGCGATATAAGTATTTGGCCTACTATGATCTAAATGCTTCCTTAGCTGTACACACTTAAATTATTCAATTAAAAATCAACAACTTAATCAAAAACCTATAATCAGCTGGATTTATTGTACAGCGAATAGAGGGTTTGGCCTACCATGACCCAAAAGCAAAAAGAGCTGCACACTGGCAGCTCTTTGATAATGTTCTGAATGACAGATTTGGCTAGAAACGCCCTTTGTAATCAAACTCGTATTGCCCTTGAGCGTTTGGATTACCTAGCCATTTCAGCTGGTCACTCATACCTGATGGGAACTCTGCTCCTGGCTTAAACCACGCTTTGGTAGAATAACGTTGATTTGGCATTAGCTCAGCAGAAAACGCCGCCGATACTTGCTTGCTCTTTTGCTCACCCGATGCCGAAAGCACGCTGTCTTTACAGTTTAAATCAGCAATGACGGGGCCTAGTTCAAGACTGCCAAGTGGGCTTTGAATACCACTTGCGCTCCAAACTAGCGTGCCTTCAGCCGTCTTACACCAAGGTGCCGCATACGTCGCATGACGGATGTTCAACTCAAGCTGCCCATCCACACCAACAGGTACGGGAAGGCGAGCTTGCTCCACCACTTTGGCCGCTGGAATCGACGCAACTAAGTTTTCTGCGTATGGACCGCTGGTAAGACTGTAGCCAACCAAGCCACGTCCACGCACGTCCATATCGCTCCCACGACCAAAACGTACCGCGAATTCTGCTTTACCAGTAAATAGGCCAGAAAGTTGGAAGTCCCAGTTCACTTCACCTAAGTTTTGACGCTGCCAACGCACATTGGATGCACTGCCTTGCCAAACCGTGCCTTGCGCACCTTGAATATCCAAACCTTTTACCGTCGGCACTTGTTGCAATACCCAAGAGATTGGCAAGCCAGCGATCAAACTGGTCGAGAAAAAGGCAATAAAAATCACCACATAAAGAACAGCTTTCTTCACCTTAACCTCGCTTAAATTGCAGGCGGTTTACGTCAATCATACCGGCTTGGTCGGTACGGTCGATGTCTAGGAATTCCACCTCAATCCCTTGTTGTTCTTTTAGATAACGCAACCAATCCACCATCTGGTTAAACGCCAATGGTTTGATCCACACTTGGACACTGTCATTACGCGGCTGTACGCGAATGAGCTCAACTTTGTAACGGCGAGCCGATGAGGAGACTACTTGGTTCAATGGTTGATTAGAGAAGCTGACACCACCGCTTTTACGTAGTGCGGTAATATCATCGGCTTTGTTTTGCACCCACATTAATAGCTGCTTTTCACTTTGAATTCGAGATTGCGCTAGCTCTGCACGTTTATTCATTGGCTGCAAGATGCCCCAATAAATGATACCTAGCACAGCAATTGCGCCACAGCCCATCACCAAACGTTGTTCACGCTGTGAGATGCTACTCCACCAAGTTTGAGCTTGTGCGATTAAGTTTTTCATCATCACCTCACTGACGCTTCAACACGAAGCTGCCCATCACAACATTGCCGTTGCGGTTCAGCTGACCTTGTTCAACGTTAAACTTCTCTGCCAATTTCACACGAGCTTGCTCGAATGGCTGGAAGTCAGAGCTGCTCGCTTGAATACGAACTTCGCCACGTTGACCATCATATTTGAAGCTAGTGATCTGAAGATCATTAACCTGACCTAATGTCGAAGGCAGTGCAGCAATCCAAGATAGCATCGCCACATCACTCGAGCCACCAGATAGACGACGCTCTTCATCGGTCATCTGACGCTTCAAGTAACTAACGGTAGGTATGCGTTTTTTATTCGGGAAAACTTGGCGGAAGATGCGCTCACTCTCTTCACGATACGCTTGGGCCTGTGCTTCGTACTTATGCACCATCAACAACTGCTGACCAACCAACACGACAAGTAATACACCCGCAGCAATCGCGGCCTTTTGCCAAACCTTAACGTACTTACCCCAAGAGGATTTTGGCTTGAAAGAACCGGTCAGTAGATTGACCTTGCTTTCTGTCGCTCCTTTCGCCAGAAGTGCCATCGCCATTTCTTCTGGCTTGGCGACCCAGATATCTGACACTGCAGATTCAGGCACAGAGCTGTAGCAATCGAGCTTCCAGCCTTCATGGCTTTGTAAGTAAGAAGATAAGTACAGGTCAAGCCAAGATGCATCGACAACCGCACCTTGAGTTTGAGAATGACGAATCAGCCATTGCTCACCCAATTGGGCGGCAGAACTGCTTTCCTCATCAACAGGCATCGCCAGAACATCAGGCAGCATGCGCTTGATAACAAGGCCTTGGCTGGAGAAACGCTGCAAAATGGTTTGAATCCAAGCACGCTCGACAGCACACACTTGTGCTGCTTCCGCTTGCTTGTCTAATACTGTGAAATGCAGGCTGTCCACGTCTTGCGCGACTTCATCTTCCACCAAATAAGGCAGCATGCTATCAAACTGACGCGCAGCACCTGGTGGAATATCCACTTTTGTTAACACAACATCATTACTCGCCAGTAGCGCCACAATTTGTCGCTGATCGGCGTAAGCAACCAGTTCGTCCAGATGTTCCCATCCGGCAAGCTCACCACTGGCAATCACTTCTTGCTGTTGTGTCGACCATACCAACCATGGAATGGTACTTTGTTGTTCGCTACTCAGCCGAACGGTCAGAAACTCGCTCACTGATTCCTCCAAAACGACGGCGAACGACAGTCACCGTTTCTCTATCTGTACTTTGTAAAAGGCTACGGAGGCGTACTCGGGATTCATCCACCAGTACTTGAACATCCAGCTCAAAGAAAGCGCTGTCGACTCCTAAGTAACCTTTGGCATTTTTCTTTACGTCATCGCTTAAGCCAGCTAATTCTGACTCAGACAAAAATTCATCTACGCTGTCCCAACCATCAAAAGGACGCTTTTCTATCAATTGCACCGCATCGCTGCTGCTAAGGCCCGGCGTAAACATTGCCACCAAAATAGGCGCTTGTTCGACTTCAATGGTATTGATGTTCAAGCGCCAGTCATCGCTAGGGAGCGCACAAACCATTGGGGCTATCTTCTGGTAGATATCGCCACTCACTTGGTAAACCGCACGTAACTCACTCGCATCCGCCATCCAACCATTTGGTGGTAAGTATTGCGGTTTCATTGCTTCATAAGTGCTGTCTTCAACACCAGCCGTAGAACGTAACGTGCTGTCACTATCGACATATTCCCAAGTCGAGTCTGCAATCACTTCAGCTTGATAAGGTTCAACGTCTTTCTCTTCCATCAATCGTTGGAAGACTTGTACTAAGTATGGACGATTTGTTGAATCCCCGGAGGGTTGTACACTCGCTAACACGTTCAAATTGAAGCAGGCTTGTTTATCGATGATGCGGCCAGCGGCTTGACCATAATCCAACGGGTAGACCTGCTCTTTTATCGCCCAAGGCTGACTTAAGTTGATGTTATCGTCGTCTTCATAGCTCTGTTCGATACCAATCTCAGCCAACGCTTCTACCCCCAAGCTATACCAGTAAGCTTGTTGATAATTAATTTGATTCGAACCACGCTGAAACTGCAGAAACAATCGCTCTGACATGCTTGCGGCTATCGTGGTCATGATGGCAAGTAACATCAGCACGATAAGGAGCGCGACCCCACGTTGACGATTAGCCATTACTGCCTCCTGATGAATTACCACCACCAGAGTTATCTTGACTACTTGATACCAGTTTTCCATTTGGTGTCAGGTAAGTACGAGAGATCTCACCGTAGTCTTTCAGCTTCAATACCACAGACACAGCTTTAGGTAACTCACTGCCGTTTTCCCACTTTTTCTTCCACGACTTTCCATCAAAGAAGCGCATATCGAACTCTTCGACATTGGTAAGCAATGACGTCACAATACCTTCTTGCCCTGTTGGCGTATCTGGGTAGCGCCACCACACACGTTGCAGTACTTCATCTTTAATGCGATAGCCCACTTTCGTGACTTCACCACGTGGAAATTGCTGTCGTGGGTTGTGCCAACCCAAACGCGCGAACAGCACGCCTTTCGTATCCGAATCCAACAGGTATTCTGACCAAAAAAGCAGCTGCTTTGATGGCTCTTCGCCATTGTTGCGAACATGGCGCATGGCCATCTGACGGAAGTCACTATCCATCATCACCATCGCACGCTGCAGTTCATTCAAGCGTTGAGTACGTTCTTGCGACAGAACATTACTGCGCTGCACTTGCGATACGACTTGGTAAGCGGCCACGCTCATGCTGGCAAAAATCGCAATCGAAACCAGTACCTCAATCAAGGTAAAACCTCGATTTGATTTCATTGTTGGCGCCTTATATCGCTTATTACTCAGCAACATAACTTCTCACCGTGACCACAGGGCTCGCTTCTTTCTCAGTTGCGACGCTGACATCAAATGCTTTCAGCAATGGCTGCACAGTGGCAACAGGAGTGACCTTCCAATACCAAGTACGCCCTGCCAACTCTTCAGTGCCTTTTGTAGCTTTGAGTTTTTCCGTCGAGAGCATCACATTGGCCATTTGGTTATCCACAACCATGGCTGCAAACATTTTTTCTTCTAAATAACTGACGGTATTGATGTGCTGGCTCACGGAGCGAATCACACTGATCGCAGCAGTAGCAAAAATCGCCAGTGCGACTAGCACCTCAAGTAGCGTCATACCTCGAGCATTGCGGTGCGATGAACCAATACGGCTTGGCTTAGAATATTGAGTTGTCATCGTCTTCCGCTTCTTCTCCAGGTGCTAACAATCTGATTTCACCTGTTTCTTTGCCAATGATTCGCCAGCCATCATTGAACGCATCCCCTTCTTCAGGAAAGAAAGATAAGGTGAATGGCGTAATTTCAGCACTTGATAAAATGAACACTTGAGGTGGTTTCACTTTCTTCTTTTTCTTGTCCTCCAGCTCGGCAAACATGTCTTCATCAAACAGCGAGCCGGGCTCGAACAATCGGTCATCGTCACCCCAGGCGCCACCGCCTAATTCCAATTGCACTGAGATATCCCCTTCGAGCTTTGTATCGCTTGGGATTTGCTTTAACTCAAGTGGTTGCCAACCGTCTTGGGTCAGGCTCAACAAAGTGTAGGTAGATTTAACGTCATCAACACGTAAGCCAAAGTCTTTACCACTTAGTACCGCTTCTTCATTAAGCAGCTGTAGGCGCTGGAAAAAGCTTTGAGCATATTGTTTGGAAAGGTCTTTTTGACTGGTAGGCAAGGTAGCGATCACCGCAACGGCGGTAAGAGATAACAAAACCAGCACCAATAGAATTTCTATCAATGTAAAACCGAGATGTTTTTGCATTTTCTTCATTAGTGCTGGTTTAAGTTAGAGCTTATTGGAAATCTTGCATGTTCCAGTTGCCGATATCCGATGCAGGACCTTCACCGCCCTCTTGGCCATCCGCGCCTAAAGTAAAGATATCAATCGTGCCATTGTCACCAGGGCTCAGGTATTGGTACTCATTGCCCCATGGATCAGATGGTAGACGCTTGATGTAACCACCATCGCGGTAGTTGCGTGGCTCTGGGTTAGAGGGCTTGTTCACTAACGCATCTAGACCTTGGTCCGTTGTTGGGTAAACGCTGTTATCCAGCTTGTACATGTCCAACGCATTCTCCAACGCCACGATGTCAGTAATGGCTTTTTGTTGGTCTGCTTTTTCTTTGTTGCCTAGTAGGTTAGGAACAACCACACTTGCCAAAATACCTAGGATAACCACAACAACCATCACTTCTAGAAGTGTAAAGCCTTGTTGTTTACTGCGTTTAAATTTCATTATTTTCTCCGAAAGTTAGATTCAAGCCATGTCATTAGTAGACACGACTTAACTCGAATTTTATCCGCTCATCAAGTTATTCATTTCCAACATTGGCATCAATGTCGCCATTACAATGAAAAGAACGAGACCAGCCATCAATGCTATCAGCACTGGAGTGAAGATCCCTAAGGCGATATTCACTGTAGATTCAAAGTTTTGGTCTTGGTTGTCCGCTGCACGTGTCAACATGCTTTCAAGCTCACCACTCTGCTCACCACTGGAAATCATGTGTAGCATCATTGGTGGAAATAAGCGAGTTTGGTCGAGCGCTTTACGCAGACTTGCCCCTTCACGCACGTTGTCTGCCGCCACTAACACTTGTTGTTTTACATAACGGTTCGACATAACGTCAACTGCAACACGCATGCCTTCAAGAATAGGAATCGCACTTGAAGTACAAATCGATAAGGTGCGAGCAAATCGTGAGGTATTCAGACCGCGAGAAATCTTACCAATCAGCGGTAAGCTAAGAATTTTTTGGTCCCAAGCCAAGCGAAAATTTGGTTTCTGTAATGCCAGTTTTAAACCGTAAAAGAACACCACAAAGACAACGAAAATGATTAAGCCCCATTCTTGGACAAACTCACTCGCAGACAATAGCATTTGCGTCGACTGTGGTAGCTCTTGCCCCATTTGAATGATTGGCTCAATGATTTTCGGCACCACTGAAGAAAGCAGCAATGACACAATGCCCACCGCAAACACCACCAGCACAACTGGGTAAATCATGGCTTGAAGCAGTTTAGAGCGCATCTTCTGACGGTTTTCTACATAATCCGCCAAACGCTCTAGTACCGCATCTAAGTGACCGGACTTTTCACCAGCCGCCACCATAGATCGAAATAGTTCGTCAAACACATGTGGGTAATCACCCAAACTGTCTGCCAGAGGGTAACCCTCGGTGACTTTTGAGCGCACGGCCGCAATCATCGAGCGAATGCGTGGTTTTTCAGCCTGCTCTGAAACGGCTTTCAAACACTCTTCCAATGGCATGCCAGATTGCACAAGCGTTGATAGCTGACGCGTAATTAGGGCGAGCTCTGCGGTTTTAATACCACGTTTGAATCCAACTGATGCACCTGAAGACTTCGCAGCTTTGGCTTTGGCTTCCATCACCTCTACAGGGATCATGCCCTGTTCTTTTAGGCGTTGGCGCACTTGACGAGCATTATCCCCTTCAATGGTGCCTTTCTTTTGTTTGCCTTTCGCGTCTAGCGCTTTGTATTCAAATGCTGCCATTACGCTTCCTTGGTCACTCGCATCACCTCTTCAAGAGAAGTGATACCACGACTGACTTTGCTTAGGCCATCGCTGCGAATGCTTGGCGAGTGTGCTCGTACGGCTTTTTCAATTTCTTGTTCACCCGCTTCACTGTGGATCAGTTCTTGAACTTTCTCATCCACCATTAGAAGTTCGTGAATACCAGTACGACCGCGGTAACCTTTTTGGTTACACACTTCACACCCTTTTGCTCGATGCAGAACCAGCGATTCGTGCTCTTCCAGACCGAATAATTTCTTCTGTTCTTTATCCGCTTCGTATGGCTCTTTACAGTCAGAACAAAGGGTTCGAACTAGGCGCTGTGCTAACACGCCCAATAGCGAAGAAGAGATCAGGAAAGGTTCAATACCCATATCGCGCAGTCGAGTAATAGCACCCACAGCCGTGTTGGTGTGTAGTGTCGACATAACCAAGTGACCAGTCAAAGAGGCTTGCACCGCAATCTGTGCTGTCTCTAAGTCACGGATCTCACCGACCATCACTACATCCGGGTCTTGACGAAGAATCGCACGCAGACCTCGCGCAAAGGTCATATCAACCTTAGGGTTTACCTGTGTTTGGCCGATGCCATCAATATCGAATTCGATAGGATCTTCAACAGTCAGAATGTTGCGTTCATTGCTGTTGATCTCTTGCAAGCCCGCGTACAAGGTCGTCGACTTACCCGAACCTGTCGGACCGGTCACCAAGATGATGCCGTGAGGACGACCAATCAAGTGACGGAAGTTGTCATGCACTGAAGGCGTCATACCCAAACTATGCAGATCAAGACGAGTGGCGTTCTTGTCCAGTAGACGCATTACCACACGCTCACCATGCGATGAAGGCATGGTCGATACACGCACGTCCACCGCACGACCACCGATACGCAGTGAAATACGACCATCTTGAGGTACGCGTTTTTCCGCAATATCCAGCTTCGCCATGACCTTCACACGAGAAACTAGCAAAGGTGCTAGCTTGCGGCTCGGGGTTAAGACTTCACGCAATACACCATCGACACGGAAACGAATTGACAGGGTTTTCTCGAACGTCTCAATATGGATATCCGACGCCCCTTCTTTGATCGCTTCACCCAACATGGCGTTAATCAATTTGATGATTGGCGCATCATCTTCCGATTCCAACAAATCTTCGTCGTGAGGCAGCTCTTCTGCTAATGAGAAGAAGTCATCGCTGTCTGCGCCAATGTCTTCCATCAACTGACGGGCTTCAGAAGAATCACGTTGATAAGCTTCAGTGAGCTTTTTATCGAACGCTTCTTTGTCCATCACTTGAGGAATAAAGTCTTGTTTCAGTACTCGACGTACTTCAACCAGAGCCGCAGGGTTTAGCGGCTCGACGTAATACAGGATTGGAGGGCGCTCAGGGTGCTCCGTCTCCAATACCAGTTTAAAGCGGTTGGCAAAACTGAATGGCAGACGGCGCATGCTTGGCGCTGTGTCTAACATATCAACCATCATTCTTTACCATCTGATCAATGAACGCTTGGATTTCAGCAGGGTGTTCACGCTCACGACCAAATTCAGGTATCACCGGAATATTGGAATCATCCATCAGTTTCAAACCCTCCTGCGCTTTGTATAGCTGCTCAGCACGCATAAAGTTGTATTTACGCTGAGTAATGCCATCTGCCGTCATGCCTTCACGAATAATCGTCGGTTTGATAAACACCATCAAGTTTCGCTTATAAGTTGAAGTGCTGGTTGATTTGAACAACTGTCCGATGACTGGGATATCACCTAGTAGTGGAACCTTTGACTCACTTTCTTGAGCCTGCTCGTCGACTAATCCCCCAAGCACTAGCATTTGACCGTCTTCAATCATTACTGATGTGTTGAGCTGACGCGTACCAAAACGAATGTCTACTGCACCATTTGCACCCAACACGTTAGACACTTCTTGTTCAATATTCAATTGAACTGAGTTCCCTTCGTTGATTTGAGGTACCACTTTCAGCTTAATACCGACCTCTTTACGTTCCACCGTTTGGAATGGGTTGTCGTTATTTGAGCCTGCCGTCGAGCCTGTAAGTACAGGTACTTCTTCACCGACAACAAACGACGCCTCGCCATTATCCATCACCGTAATACTCGGAGAGGAAAGAATATTTGAGTTGGTATCCGATGAGACAGCACTGATCAACGCGGTCCAGTCCCCCATCACAATACTCATCGCTGCACCATTAACGCCACTTAGTGCAGCTGCCAAAGTCGAATAATCCCCTTTTTCAGTGATCTGACGTTCAACATAATCATCAACCGCAAGTGGATTGCCAGGGTCGTATGTACGTTCTGTTCTTTCGGTATCCTTAGCTTCTTCTAAGCCAATCATCACACCGCCAATAGAAGTACCAGTATTGTTGTACTGAATCACTGCACCGGTTTCCAGGTTACCCCACTGAACGCCAAGTTGGATGCCGTCACTTTCTGACATCTCAACGATCAAAGCTTCGATCAGAACCTGCGCGCGGCGAATATCAAGCTGAGAAATAATGTCTTGCAGTGCCATCATGATATCTGGCGGAGCCGTCAAAACTAGCGAGTTAGTTGCTTCATGAGCGGCAATCACCACTTCACCACGTTGTGAACTTGATGCGCCTTTTTGACCTGCTTGCTTCTCAGCCTGTAGGTTGTCAGATACGCCTTTTAGTACATCAACTAGGTCTTCCGCTTTCGCGTACTTTAGGTAAACCACGCGGTTATTGCCTTTGGTCGCCATTTCAACGTCAAGTTGACGAATCAAACGCTTCAGGCGCGCACGAACTTTAGGGTCACCAGAAATCAGGATGGAGTTAGTACGCTCATCCGCTACGATTTTTGGCTCTAGGAATTCAGGTGTGCTCTTTTGGTTGGTCGTTTTGTTCAGGGCATCAACGATACGCACCATCTCAGAAGCAGACGCATTGCGCAGCTCTACGACTTCGATTTCTTTGTCGCCCGCTTGGTCAACGCGCTTGATGATTTCCGCTAGGCGGTTTACTACCGCAGCACGACCCGTGATCAAGATGATGTTAGCTGGATCGTAGTGCACCACGTTACCGGCACCTGCGTTATCAATAAGTTGACGCAGTAGCGGAGAAAGTTCACGAACCGACACATTTCGCACCGTAACCACACGGGTAATCACGCTGTCGCCTTGCGCACTGTCATCACCCAAAACTGGGATTGCTGAGGTTTTTGAATCTTTCGCTTTGATGACTTTCAACACACCATTGTCCATTTCGACAACGGCATAACCGTACACTTCCAGAACGTTCAAGAAGAAGCTGTAGTACTGCTTTTCGTTAAGAACGTCGTAACTACGTACGTCAATCTTACCGCGCACAGACGGGTCAACGATGATGGTCTTCTCTAGATTGCGACCAACAATATTGATGAATTCTTGAATATCAGTGCCTTTGAAGCTGGCACTAAACTCGTTCGCCATTGTACCCGGAGTGCAGAGTAGTGTCCCTGCAAGTAACCAAGTACTTTTGCTAAACCAATGTTTCACGTATGTCTCCCTGAACTTACGCAGCTTGCCTAAGTATTACAATTGGATATAGATGTCGTACTGTTGGCCATCGCGCTCAACAGTCAAATTCAGTTCTTGCGGATCGTTCATCACTTGCATCAGTTCTACTGAAGATGAAGGATCACTTAAATCGATCCCATTTAATTGCACCGCAATATCACCAGGTTTTAGACCGACATCATTAAACAACGCCGCATCACGACCTGGTGAGACGCGATAACCGACGATTCCTCCATCCTTTTTGACTGGAGAAATGTTGATGTACTTGAATACGCTTTGCGGGTCTTTGGAAATCTCCGCACGAATTTGGTCGACCTTCTCGCTCACCGCTGATGATTTATCCGCTTTGACCGCTTGGGGGCGGGCAGCTGGACGTGTTTCAGACAGTTTGCTGTACTCGATACCTTCGAGCATTAGGGTTTCATCACGACCTTGGTTGTCGATGATCACACGATCAACCAATACCGCTTTTAATTCTGCACGTGTGCCGTCAATTTCTTCGCCGATACCATAAGTGGCTTGCTTACCTCGATTAGCGATCACCGCTAGGCTCGTTTTTGCGTTGCTGCTCGCAACTGCACCAACAAGTGTTAGGTTTAAGCGAGTTTTAGGCGCATCTTGCACGACAGGCTGTTCTACTACGACCGGCTTTTGCTCGGTGTACTTTCCGAACAAGTTCGCATTTTGAAGGGCATTGAAATCAATCGCGTCCTTTTTATTCGTAGACGCAACAGCACCTGCTGATGGCTTCCATTGAGTCACATCAGAAGTTTGAGGCATTGCTAGCCACACCACTTTACCCAATATCCAACCGGTCATTGCTATGAATAGACAAGTTAAGAACAAACTGAGTTTCGCTTGTATGGTGTGATTGTTGGACTTAATCTGAGCCAGTAGCGGGCTGCTTGCTAATCCTGCACTTAGCTCTAAACGCTTCACTGAATTGATTCCTTTATTCTGACGTCGGTCGACCTTAAGTATAAGTAGAGAGTGTCGACTCTATCTTGCTAAATTTTCAATAAAATTACTACTCAACAAAGAGCAGTGAACTATATCACAAGTTCCTTTTCATGCCTTTTTCTTATGCAGTTTTTGCCAACTCCCTTGAAAAAAAACAGCCTTGGCTCCATCTGTAGGTGAATAATCCACCAGTCACTGCCTTATTATTGCAGTGGTTAGATAGTGTAGAGTCGTATGAGTTCCGCAAATGAAGCCGTAAGGCTAGATAAATGGCTATGGGCTGCCAGATTTTATAAAACCCGCTCCATCGCACGCAATATGGTCGATGGCGGTAAAGTCCACTATAATGGGCAACGAAGCAAACCAAGCAAAATCGTTGAGTTGGGCGCTGAGATTCGTCTTCGCCAAGGTAATGAAGAGAAGACGGTGATTATCGAGAAAATCTCTGATCGTCGCATGGGCGCACCAATCGCTCAAACGCTCTATCGTGAAACTGACGAAAGCGTCAGCCAACGCGAAGAGTTCGCGAAACAGCGTAAACTCAACGCCCACAACCCAAGTCCGGAACGCCGCCCAGATAAGAAGCAGCGCCGTGACATCATTAAGTTCAAACACCAATAAAAGCCGGAATTACCGACGAGGAAAGCACTCCATGGCAAATAATGTTTTAAACCGCTACCTATTCGAAGATCTTTCAGTACGTGGCGAGTTGGTTCAATTGGATGAAGCATACCAACGTATTATCTCCAGCAAGGAATATCCGGCAGCACTGCAAAAACTGTTGGGTGAGCTACTCGTTTCAACCACTCTTTTAACGGCAACTTTGAAGTTCGAAGGCTCAATCACTATCCAACTACAAGGTGATGGTCCTGTATCACTGGCTGTAATCAATGGCGATCACGATCAGAAGATCCGTGGCGTTGCACGTTGGGAAGGCGACATTGCGGATGACGCAAGCCTGCACGACATGATGGGTAAAGGCTACCTAGTGATCACTATCGAGCCGAAGAGAGGCGAACGTTACCAAGGTGTCGTTGGCCTAGAAGGTGAAACACTGGCTGACGTTATCGAAGGCTACTTCGCAAACTCAGAGCAGTTGAAGACGCGCCTGTGGATCCGTACTGGTGAACACGAAGGTAAAGCTCACGCAGCAGGCATGATGATTCAGGTAATGCCGGACGGCACGGGTACACCCGAAGACTTCGAGCACCTAGAGCAATTAACAGCAACCGTGAAGAACGAAGAACTGTTCACTCTACCTGCAAACGAACTGCTTTACCGCTTGTACAACCAAGATTCTGTTCGTCTATACGAACCGCAACCAGTGGAGTTCCACTGTGGCTGTTCTCGTGAACGTAGTGGTGCAGCGATCATTACCGTTGAGCGTGCTGAAATCAATGACATTTTAGCGGAAGAAGGATCAGTTTCTTTACATTGTGATTACTGTGGCACGTCATATTCGTTTGACGAAGCGGAGATCACTGAGCTCTATGCACAAGCTGCTCCAGAGAAGAAAACACTGCATTAATTTTCATAGCTTAACAAGCTTGTAATTTACCCTTCAAAAGGCCAGCATCATGCTGGCCTTTTTGTGATCAAACCCTCTAATTACCTAGCCTCAGACGTAATAAAGCAACCGCTTAATTTTAAATAATTAATAATTCTTTTCCCCTAGCGCAAAGGTTTGCGCCCACGATAAACTATTCGCACCAATATGTGACGGGCCACCTAAAACCTTACTTAAATCATGGGTATCTTTTGAGCTATATCCCTGTTTTATCCCCACCCCGTTGCTAGCATGGTGAGCAGATAAAAATTAAAACATTCTTACAAAATCCCTACAAAAAATCCTTATAAGGAGCACCTATGACCGTTATGGAACATACAAAGGCTGCAACAATTGATCTGACCAAACACGGACTGCATAACGTTAAAGAGGTTGTTCGCAACCCAAGCTACGAAATGCTGTTTGAGGAAGAGACCCGTGCTGACCTAACAGGTTATGAACGTGGTGTGGTTACAGAACTCGGCGCGGTTGCCGTAGACACTGGTATCTTTACTGGTCGCTCACCAAAAGATAAGTACATTGTTAAAGATGCAACGACAGAAGAGCACATGTGGTGGACTTCTGACGCAGTGAAAAACGACAACAAACCAATCAACAAAGAAGTATGGGACGACCTAAAAGAGCTAGTGACCAACCAGCTTTCAGGTAAGCGTCTATTTGTGATTGACGGTTATTGTGGTGCAAACCCAGACACTCGTTTGAGCATTCGAGTGATCACCGAAGTAGCGTGGCAGGCGCACTTCGTGAAAAACATGTTCATCCGCCCAACAGAAGAAGAGTTGGCGACGTTTGAACCTGACTTCGTGGTAATGAACGGCGCGAAGTGCACGAACGACAAGTGGGAAGAACACGGTCTGAACTCTGAAAACTTTACTGTGTTCAACCTAACAGAGCGCATGCAACTGATCGGCGGTACTTGGTACGGCGGCGAAATGAAGAAAGGCATGTTCGCAATGATGAACTACTTCCTTCCGCTAAAAGACATCGCATCGATGCACTGTAGTGCAAACATGGGCGAAGAAGGCGACGTAGCGATTTTCTTCGGCCTGTCTGGCACAGGTAAAACTACCCTATCTACCGATCCTAAACGTGCACTGATTGGTGATGACGAGCACGGCTGGGACGACGACGGCGTATTCAACTTCGAAGGCGGCTGTTACGCGAAGACCATCAAACTATCGAAAGAAGCCGAGCCTGACATCTACAACGCAATCCGCCGCGATGCACTATTAGAGAACGTGACGGTTCGTAGCGATGGTTCTATCGACTTTGATGATGGCTCTAAGACTGAAAACACCCGCGTGTCTTACCCACTGCATCACATCGACAACATCGTGAAGCCAGTATCAAAAGGCGGTCACGCAAACAAAGTGATCTTCCTATCGGCTGATGCGTTCGGCGTGTTACCTCCGGTTTCAAAACTGACGCCTGAGCAAACTAAATACCACTTCCTGTCTGGCTTCACCGCTAAGCTAGCGGGTACAGAGCGTGGCATCACTGAGCCGACACCAACCTTCTCGGCGTGTTTTGGTGCAGCGTTCCTAACCCTACACCCAACTAAGTACGCTGAAGTGCTAGTGAAACGTATGGAAGCAGCAGGTGCAGAAGCTTACTTAGTGAACACGGGCTGGAATGGTAGCGGCAAACGTATCTCTATCAAAGATACACGAGGCATCATTGATGCAATCCTTGATGGCTCTATTGAAGATGCGAAAACCAAACACATTCCGATCTTCAACCTAGAAGTACCAACTTCACTTCCAGGCGTCGATCCAAGCATCCTTGACCCACGTGATACCTACGTTGACCCACTACAATGGGAAAGCAAAGCGAAAGACTTGGCAGAGCGCTTCATCAACAACTTTGATAAGTACACTGACAACGCAGAAGGTAAATCACTAGTGGCAGCAGGTCCTCAGCTGGATTAAGCCACTCACTAGACCTTGGTGACCTAGCTACAAAAACAATCTTCAAGCCCCTCCTTTGAGCTGTCTCTTATACACAAAT
>NZ_JAHGAH010001149.1:0-622 GCF_030248475.1 Vibrio sp. D173a | reverse complement strand
CATCTTCTGCACCATCTCTTTTACTACCTTAGGCGTCAACTCCTTAAGGCGCTGATCAATGATGGCTTCGATGTTTTCTTTGATTTCATCCATCATTGCCGGCGATTCAAGCTGCTCTTTAATTGCATTCTTCACAGAGTCGCTCTGGCTGATATCAACGATAGAGCTTTGCATCTTCTCTACGAACGGTTCTTTCAGTGGCTGAAGTGCCTCTGTACCACCAAGCATTGCAAGCATGCCGCCAAATTGAGAGTTGGCAATCACTTCAACCAGTGAATCAAAAGCTGGGTTGAGGTCGATCTTCTTAATCACTGGCTCTAGATTTAACGACTGACCACCCGCCATCTCGCTGCTTAGGAAGCGATCAATGTTCGTTTCAGTAAAGAACTGCTCCATCATCAGCTGTTTGATTGCCGCCTTAAACTGCTCAAAGCGAGCAGGGATTACCCCTGAGCCATACAGACCCGGTACCTTCTCAAACAGCATGTGTATCGCAAGCCAGTTAGTGATCGCGCCAGAAAATGCGAATAGGCCTGCGTAAAGTAAGTACTGGCTAGCCGTGAAATATCCGGCTGCGAGTAGAGCTAGGGCCACCGCGTTAGTGATAACACTCTTGTTCATA
>NZ_JAHGAH010001148.1:0-883 GCF_030248475.1 Vibrio sp. D173a | reverse complement strand
CTTCTTATATGGTCTATCTGCGGCCGTGAGCGCTTCAAAAATATCTGAGATCACTAGGATGCGTTCTGGTATTGAAAGATCATCAGCAGTCAGCTTGCGCGGGTAGCCTGTTCCTTTTAGAGTTTCATGGTGCGTTGACGCATAGCGTGGCACACGGCTGAGCTCTTCAGGGAACGGTAGGTTCTCTAGCATCTTAATGGTGCTGATCATGTGTTCATTAATCTTGAAGCGGTCTTCTGCCGTCAGCGTGCCACGCGCAATGCTGAGGTTATATACCTCTCCTTGATTGTACAGATGCTCTGGCACATCCATATTAATGCCATGCTGCGGGTCAAACTCAATAGGGCGATCGCGTTTAACAATGTGCTCCGGTTTATCCGACAACAGTTTTTCTGTCGCAGGTAAGCTGCTACTGCTCTGTTTGTTCAGCTCTTCAACCGGTGAAAGACCAAGGTTGTCATCGAAATGACGTGTCCAAGTAATTTCAGCTATTTGTTTAATGCGTTCGACCTTGTCTGAACTCATGAACTCGCCACCAACATTAGAAGTCGCAATGAACGTGAAATCATCTTGCAGTTGAGCCTGAGCCGCTTTGAGCTTAGCGTCAATTTCTTCTCTGCTCAGTTGGCCTTCCAATTGCTGCGTTAGCGCCTCTATCTGAGCATCACGCCACAGAACTTCGAATCGAGTTCGAACTTCATGGATACGGTTATAGTTCGCTTCTAATTTCGAGCCTTTGTCGACGATGTGCTCTGTTGTTGTGATCTTACCGCAATCATGTAACCAAGCGGCAATTCTAAACTCTCGGCGTTCATCATCGTTATTAAACTTGAACGACTTGAATTGCCCACTCTGGCACTGTTCTGCCGCCTCCGCCAACATC
>NZ_JAHGAH010001147.1:0-685 GCF_030248475.1 Vibrio sp. D173a | reverse complement strand
TTGAGTAATAGGTCGCCTCCCTGGCATGAAATCAATGTTGCTCGAATTAATTTGCGTTTCAAAATAAAAGAATCATCCCAGTGATCTTCCTCACCGTCAAAAAACAATAAGTTATTTTTAACTTTAAATTCATACACTTATAAAAAGTAAAAATAACTAAAAACCATGCACACAATCTAAAAGCCGCTCAAGATCACATTTAATTGCAATGCTCGACAAATTTTAATTTGTTCAATCACACTCGTTTGAGAGTTTTTTATGACGGACTTATTTTTTATCGAAAATAATGAGATCTTCATCACCTTCGTTATGAATCCCTCTCAATCTATAATGTTTAAGGAATAGTCAATCAGGGTTAATGCCCTTTGCGCTTCACATTTAACCAGACACAAAAAAGCTCCCTATGAGAAGGGAGCTTTGTTATTAATTTCGTTTATGCTTTTATTTTACTGTCGTTACTCGGCTTACTCGCTCGCCACTCTCAGAGATTGAACGGATGTAAGTTTCACCTTCAACACTTGGACGCTGGCTGTCGTTGTAAGTTAACCAAGTCTCACCGTCTGCAGAGTATTGCAGCTCTACACCTGGGAACTGAACGTTCATCGCCAGTTTGCCCGACTCGATTTTTGCACCCGGTACTGGTAGGCGGTAGTCGATACCCGCTTTTTCCAACTTAGCCAGTTCA
>NZ_JAHGAH010001146.1:0-559 GCF_030248475.1 Vibrio sp. D173a | reverse complement strand
ATTCACAGGCAGAGCTCGACTTCTTAGTGTTGCACTGGTTGTAAGCACCCGCTTTAAAATACATCCAATCCTGACCGTAACCTAAGTCCACATCGTGGCCTTGGTATTTACCAGCCGCTAGATCCACTTCGTACGTTTTCACAACTGGTGAATCTGAATTTGGGTTCTTAGTGAATGTCAGGTGCATGATGGTATCTTTAATATCCACATCGTAAGAGAAAACTTCCCCTAGCTTGATGCCATCTGCTGGATCTGCACTGCCCTTCTTCAGGTTGTACTTGCCAAATACATCATGACGAATATCTTTACGCAGCTTCTTACCATTTTCATCTTTGGCATTCTTTAGCTCTTTTGGTGGATTTAATTCGTAGTTCCACGCTAATGAACCATGCTCATGTTCAGGCAATTTACGATAAACAATCTTCAGTGGTTCATTGTCTGAACCGTGTATCTGACCAATCACGACAGAGAACGCACCTGTCTTCTTATAGTTACCACTGGTACTCACTTGATCAACCGACAGTGTTGCCGTCATCTGGCCACCAATTGAACCATAATC
>NZ_JAHGAH010001145.1:0-1133 GCF_030248475.1 Vibrio sp. D173a | reverse complement strand
GGTCTTCAGGCGACAACGCACCGTTAATCATCTCCATTACGGTACGTTTCGCTTCATCAGCAAAACCTTCCGAGTTGGAGATCAGCACTTCGTGATGCTCCAAACGGTTTCTCACCAAGGTGATGGCGTTAACATACTGTTTAAGTTGCTCAGATTGCTGGCCAATATTTTGTAGATAGTGAGTCGCGAGTGGGTCATCACTCGGTGACTGTAATTTTTTACCCGACGCCAACTGAGCTTGGTTATGGTGAACCTTATTCTCTTGGCGACGCAGGTCGTTTTGAACCGACTGGTAGTTATGAAAACTAGAGATGCGATTTAACATGGTTTCCCCCTACTACCTTAGCGCCAGAATAGTATCGAAGGTTTCGTTTGCCGCCTGCATAATGCGCGACGATGCCATATAGGCTTGCTGAAACTTCATCATGTTTGCCGCTTCTTCATCTAGATTCACCCCAGATATAGAAGCAATTCGTTCTTGTGCTGACTGCTTTTCTAACGTCGCAATCTCACTAAGACGATTAGCGGTCGACGCCTTCAAACCTGTATTGGTATTCAGGTTGTGATAGGTATCAAGCAGAGTCGACTCACCTTCATCCAAAGACTTATTAGTTTGAATATCCTGCAGTTTTCGCAGGTTGCCGTTATCACCCTCTGATGGGACAAGGTTTGCCGTGAATTTGTCGTTAGCAATCGCGCCTGCGGTTAATTCAAAGGTTGTTCCCTGAACGGTTATCGGGCCAGAAGGTGGATACGGCTGAGGCTGCATCAACACGTTGCCTTTGGTATCGGTCACCGCGAACTGCTCACCACGAGGCGAGACAATGACTTCAAATTCGCGCAGGTCACCAGCTTGAAGAATTTTAAACTCCTGATCACCTTGAGCAAAAGTGGTAGAGGCTTCATAACTCTGCGCGGCAATGTCTTTCGGATCATTACTTTCCATCTGCATCTGAGCGGCAAAGTTGCGCGTTGGACGCAGCAAGATCTTCTCACCGAGCTCTGGTGGGTTGCGGATTTCTACACGCATGCCATCAAGGTAAAAGGCACTGCCGCTGGAATCGGTGCTGACTTTTATGGTTTCGCCACTCGGCTTAGTCACCACATAGTCGCTGCCGTCGTACTTTAGTCCG
>NZ_JAHGAH010001144.1:0-1496 GCF_030248475.1 Vibrio sp. D173a | reverse complement strand
CTACCAAACGACCCATGGGGTAACGCGTACCAAGACGTAAGCCCAGGTGATAACGGTACGATTGATATCTTCACGCTAGGCGCAGACGGCCAAGAAGGCGGTGAAGGTGCTGCGGCAGATATCGGTAACTGGAATATGCAAGACTTCCAATAAGCTGACGCTTATTGTGAATCTATGTCGTGATGGTAATACGAAACGTGAGAAGCCCTATTCAATCCCGCAGCACAACGCGACTGCGTGGATTTACTCTAATAGAAATTCTGCTGGTTCTCGTATTACTGTCATTGACTGCGGTTGCGGTGATCGCAACCATTCCAACCAATGCCAAAGACGTTGCTAAGCAGTATGCACAGAGCTTCTATCAGCGCGTGCAGCTTCTTAATGAAGAGGCGATTTTAAGTGGCTTAGATTTCGGCATTCGTGTCGATGAACAAAAATCCACTTATGTTCTCATGAGCCTAAACTCTGAAGGCTGGCAAGAGGTGGAATTTGAAAAGATCCCTTCAATTACTGAGCTGCCTGAAGAACTCTCTCTTTCATTAAGCTTGGGTGGCGGAGCATGGCAAGACGACGATCGTCTTTTCAATCCCGGTAGCCTGTTTGATGAAGATATGTTTGCCGACCTAGAAGAAGAGAAGAAACCTAAGCCGCCTCAGATCTATATTTTATCGAGTGCTGAGCTGACGCCATTTACTCTCTCATTCTACCCAAATACTGGTGACTCTTTGCAAGACGGTTGGCGTATTCGTGTGCAAGACAATGGGGTGATTCGCCTGTTGCAACCTGGAGAGCAAGATGAAGAGGAGTAATCTTAGCTCAAAGCGTCAACGTGGTATGACTCTGCTTGAGGTACTGGTGGCTCTGGCTATTTTTGCCACGGCTGCGATCAGCGTGATACGTGCTGTGACTCAACACATCAATACACTCAGTTACTTGGAAGAGAAAACCTTTGCTGCCATGGTTGTGGACAATCAAATGGCGATGGTGATGCTCCATCCTGAGAAGCTAAAAAAAGCGCAAGGCACACAAAAGTTGGCCGAGCGAGATTGGTTTTGGACAGTGACCCCAGTGGCAACCAGCGATAATTTGCTCAAGGCTTTTGATGTCAGTGTGGCAACCAGCAAGAATGCATCACCTGTGGTGACGGTACGCAGTTATGTCTCAAATTAGTCGCACCCGCTCTCCACGTAAACCCCAAGGCTTCACCCTGATAGAGGTGCTGGTCTCGATCGCGATATTTGCCACTTTAAGTGTGGCGGCGTATCAGGTCGTCAATCAGATCCAACGTAGTAATGAGGTCTCAATTGAACGTAGTGCTCGATTGAATGCACTGCAGCGTAGCTTGGTCATTTTAGATGATGATTTTCGTCAGATGGCGCAACGTCAGTTCCGCACTAATGGTGAAGAAGCATCACCTAAACTGATCCTGATGCAGGAATACCTGCTTGACTCCGATACCCTTGGTGTCATGTTCACCCGTTTGGGATGGCATAACC
>NZ_JAHGAH010001143.1:0-649 GCF_030248475.1 Vibrio sp. D173a | reverse complement strand
GGAATTGAGGTTGTTTATGTTACGAGAATTTTCTACTTACCGCCCTCGTCAAGTGGCGCGTTTCGTTAAAGTCCTATTCAAGGGTCAATTTAGCATCGAAGGTATCGGTGAATTTAGATTCGACCAAGGCAAGGTTCTTCTTCCTGAAGTGACCGACCAAAAAAAGCTTAATGTATTTAAAGAAGTGAATGGCACCATCGCTTGTATGTCGATGTAATGCGCATTGATTTCAACCATTGAAATGAAAGGGCTTGATAAATCAAAGCCCTTTTTTGTTTCTATCGCTTAATGATTTATTTACTGAGATGGGAAGCAAACACCCGTTCCGCCTAACCCGCAATAACCGTTCGGATTTTTAGCTAGATATTGTTGGTGATAATCTTCGGCATAGAAGTACTCACCGGCTGGCTGTACTTCAGTAGTGATCTCTGAACCCCGCGCCGTTTGTATCGCTTGTTGATAGCTCTGCTTCGAGGATTCAGCAATGGATTGCTGTTCATTGCTAAAGGTGTAGATCGCAGAGCGGTATTGAGTGCCTCGATCATTCCCTTGGCGCATACCTTGGGTTGGGTCATGACTTTCCCAGAAAGTTTTAAGCAGTGTTTCAAGAGGCAAGATACTTGGATCGAAGACCACTCGTACTACTTCT
>NZ_JAHGAH010001142.1:0-1120 GCF_030248475.1 Vibrio sp. D173a | reverse complement strand
CCGGTGTGGCGATGTACCCGTACGATGGTATCGAAGTCGATGAGCTACTGACTAAGGCCGACATCGTGCTTTACAAGGCGAAAGATAGCCAGAAAGGCGAGGCCGTCTTTTATGATGAGGTGATCAACAAGCAAGTCACCTATGACTTCCGTGTTGAAGAGCAGCTGAAACTGGCGTTAAAAAAACAGAGAGATCAGCGTGGTTTACCAACCGCAGGTTGATTCAAAGACGCAAAAGGTGAGAGGGGTTGAAGCACTGTGTCGTTGGAACAATGCTGAGCTCGGCTTTGTTTCACCGCTAGACTTTATTCCTGCTGCAGAACGTCTTGGTTTAATACAAGAGCTAGGAGAGTATGTACTGCAGCAAGCGTGTGAAGATACGCTGCTGCTTATGCCAAATGGGCCAGATGCCATCGGTGTCTCGGTTAATGTTTCACCCAAGCAAGTATTAGAGAGCGGCTTTGCAGAGAGGGTTGAACACTTAGTGAGTGCAACAGGGCTATCAGCGAGTCGTGTGACCTTAGAGATCACGGAAAACATACTGATTAAAGACCTCCATATTGTCGAGCCGGTACTCAGACAGTTGCGAGAGCTTGGTTTTGGGATTTCGCTTGACGATTTTGGTACCGGATTCTCATCACTCAATTATCTAAACACCTTACCAGTCAGTGAGATCAAAATTGACCGCTCGTTTATTGGTAAGCTCAATACTAGCCAGCACAGCGCAACCTTGGTCAGAGCGATTATTGATATTGGCAACTCATGTCAGATGAAAGTGGTGGCAGAGGGCGTTGAGACCGATGAACAGATGGCTAAGCTGCAGCAATATGAGTGTGACTTATTGCAAGGCTTCTATTTCGATAAGCCGCTGCCCGTAGCAGGATTAATGGCGACTTATTTTCCAAAGTCGCCACAACGTGCTCGCAACGTTAGCGAGCACGCAGAGGCTTGTATATAGAAGCTTCTAGATACATAGAGCTGATTAGCTGTCATGTTAGGGATTACTAACTTGTACGCTCAGGTCGACTGTAGAGGTAACCTTGGTGCAAGTTGTAGCCTAATTGGCACAGTATGTATTGCTGCCTGCGTGTATCGACACCTTCGTAGATCACGGTCATGTT
>NZ_JAHGAH010001141.1:0-1367 GCF_030248475.1 Vibrio sp. D173a | reverse complement strand
ACCAGTCCACGTTGAACGTAGATCCAATACTCTTGGTCTTCTTGTCCTGGCTCTGCATCCGGTAGATCAATGGATTGTTTGTCGAGCACCGTGACATCCACTTTCTTCTCTGGCGCGTTCTCTCCTTGCATATGCTTTCGATAAAAGCTTACAAAAACCCAGCCTGCTAGGGCGACAAGTACAATAATCGCAAGAAAAAGTGAATTAGGCATACAACCTCCATATAGTCCTGGAGGCTATTCTAGTCGGTTGGCTACATGGGATATGTGTTTAAAGCCGCTATTCGTGAATTGATGTAAGTTGAGCGAGTTATTTTTCGGCTGATATCACATTTCATTGCCAATTGTGGATAACACGTTGTTATTTATTGTCTCTTTCTCACGTAAATCGTGATCAATTTGTATCAGAATAGGGTAATGCTCGACTAAAATTAGAGTGTGGAGTGGGAGGGTCAATATGACGGACATTGAAAAAGTAGTCACAAGGACTCGTAATATAGAAAAGTTATTGCGGCTTCAGTATCACGCTGAGGGAGAAGGGCTGCATGAACTGGTCACGAGTTGTGAAGAGAGATTGCCACACGATATGGTGGTAAAACTACGCTACATCGCCACTTGCCGAAACAAGGTGGTGAATGATCATGATGCGCAATTAGAGGATCATCACCAGTTCATCATGATGTGTAATGATTGTGAGAAAGAGCTGACCCCAAGAAGTGGGCGCTTTATTTGGCGAGTTGCCATTCTCTTAATGATGGTAATGACGTTGGCTGCTGCTGGTTTCTATTATGCCAATTGGGATGTACTGACGTTACATCTATTCTCAAAGTAACAGATTTAGATAAAAGAAAAGGGACGCCATGGCGTCCCTTTTCTTTTTTTGGTACTTGATTAGTACATCATCGGTAGTGTCATAAGACCAACAACTACCGCGATCATTACAAGTCCTTGTTTTTGCGAAGATGAAATCATAACACTACTCCTAAATTTGGTTAACTATCGCTATGTGATTAAGAATAGCACTACTTTTGGCTTTAGATCAAGAATTACTTTCGAAAGCTCTAAAAAAGCAAGAAAACTAACTTATATGTGCTCTCAATAGCGAAGTTTACTGTGTTTTTTGTGTTGGTTTTAATTTGTTCGTTGTGGTTTTTGTTTGTCCTTTTTGGTTTTAACTTGTTGTTTTTATGGATTTAATTAATGTAACTATAGTTGTTAAAACTTGTTAAAGTGTATTAATGGTTGCTGGTGGTCTCTGCTGTTTTCCAGTCGTTATTATGCTGGGTATTTTGGTTATTTATCTCTTTATGTTGTCCGTGATAGCTACCGATAAGGGGGTATCTCATATTAAATTGAGAAAATATCACT
>NZ_JAHGAH010001140.1:0-1179 GCF_030248475.1 Vibrio sp. D173a | reverse complement strand
CGAAAACTTAAGCTGCACTCCTCACTCACCATAAAACGCAAAAAGCAGAGGCCGAAGCACTCTGCTTTTAGTCACTACCTTTTCGACTCTAGTTTTTTGCTTTTAACCATCGTCGTCTTCATCAACATACTGCGCTTGCAGGTAATTTTGGATGCCGGTCATCTTCACAAGGCCGAGTTGAGTTTCGAGCCAGTCAACGTGTTCTTCTTCATCTTCTAAGATTTCAAGAAACAGATCGCGTGATACATAATCATGAATGTCTTCAGCATACGCGATGGCATTTTTCAGGTCAGGAATGGCTTCCATCTCCAAGGCTAGGTCGCACTCTAGCATCTCTTGTGTATCTTCGCCTATTTTGAGTTTGCCAAGATCTTGCAGATTAGGTAACCCTTCGAGAAACAAGATTCGTTCTATCAGATGGTCGGCATGTTTCATCTCATCAATAGATTCATGATATTCCTTATCAGCCAAATGCTTTAGACCCCAGTCTTTGTACATTCGCGCATGAAGAAAATATTGGTTAATGGCAACTAACTCGTTACCAAGAATTTTATTGAGATGTTGAATTATGATTGGATCGCCTTTCATGAGCACACTCTCCTCTTCGGTTCTTCTAACTGTAGAACCAAATCGAGAAGTGTCAAAAAGCTTGGTTGAGTTTTAAGTAACTAACCAGCTTGCTTAAACAGTGTGGCGGCGCTTTCGTTGATGATTTCTTTTGCTGAACGTACACATTTTCCGCATTGACTGCCGAGTGCCGTACATTTCTTAATTCCTTTTATATCGGTAATGCCTTCTTCGACAACGAGTTTTCGGATTTTCTTATCCGATACCCCATGGCATAAACAGACGTACATATTCAAACCTAAACTTTTAACTTGAGATCAAATATAAAGAGGAATCATTCTTATTACCAGTCTTATCTTTTACTGCTGTTAGACCGTTTTGTTATAGAAAAATCGTGCTTTTCATAGGTGGGAACACTTAGCGAAACAGCGTTGAGACTACATTGTGCTAAGTAATTGTATTACTGGATATTAGAGGTATGCGTTAAGTGCGCATTTCAAAGTTTTCTTATAACCACTCGTATTCTACTGAAAATAAAAAAGGGAAGCCGAAGCCTCCCTTTTTATGATGCGCCTCTTCTAATGAAGAGAGAGCAAAATCATTCGTTATTAA
>NZ_JAHGAH010000114.1:0-3223 GCF_030248475.1 Vibrio sp. D173a | reverse complement strand
ACATAAGAAACTTAACTTGTCGGTGCTTTGGATGATTGTATTCTTTGTCGCGGCAGGCATTGTGACTGGCATGATGTAAGCGCATCGCTAAGATAAAGATAAAGATAAAGATAAAGATAAAGATAAAGATAAAGATAAGAGTACAACGCCCGCTTCCAATTGGCGGCGGGCGTTTTTAGTTCCATCGTTCCAGTAGTTGTCACCTATTCCGTTGCTGGTGGTTTTTCCTGTTCATCAGCTGGAATGTAAACATCTGCTCTACGATTTTTAGAACGACCCGAAGAAGTATTGTTGGTGGCAATCGGTTCAGATTCACCAAAGGATTTAAGCGTGGTTTTCTGTTCGCTCACCCCGTAATAGTGCAGTTCACGAGCAGTGCTTTTGGCTCGATTATGACCCAAGGTTTGGTTATAGGCTTTGGTGCCTATCCAGTCAGTATGCCCTTCCACGGTGACTTGATATTCCGTTTGAGCAAGCTGACGAGCAACACTGCTCAAGACATCTCTCGCGAGCGGTGTGAGGTTAAAACGATCGAACGCGAAGTGAACCCGTGCAATCAATTTACCCTTATCCGTGACTTCACCACTGAATTGCGCGATACCCAAATTCGAGATATACGTCAGGCAATCATTCGGGTTGGTGAGCAGTGATGAGTTCTTCATCAGCGCCCACTTCAGTGCGGGGTCATTACTCACATCCGTTACTTGCAAATAGCCATCACGATGCGATGCCACCCCCGTCACCTCGCCAACCTGAATGGAGTGCGAGTATTCATAATAAGACGTCCCGCAGTATTCGGTCACTTCTGAACTGACTTCACTGGCATTCGCACTAACGGTCGTGAAACCGGCCACCAGCATCCCTGTAATTAGCATTGTTTTGGTCATATCTCTCACCCATATAGTCTCGATACACCATTACCACCAGATCCTTTCTGAATTAGTTCTTCGATTTTCTTAATGAAGTCTTCCGTCTCTGTTACATCGATGATGTCTTCATCCGGATTCAACACACAATCTTGGAAACCGCTTTGCGAAGATGCACTGAAGTTCACGCCAATGACGCCAATGTACAAATTACCGTTCTCGGTTTGGAAGTGCTCACGCGCTTTATCGCACATTCCTTTGTTTACTAAACCGGGCAAGATTTCCGTGTATGGGTACTCCATACCGTCACTGATTACTATCAGCATTTTTAGACGGTCATTGTATTGCTCCGTTTCTTCCTCGCTTCCACCGTTCGGCCGACCTGCTTCCATGATTTGCAATCCACGCAACATACCTTGATAGGCAGCCGTGTTCCCACCAGAGCTCATGGTTTGCATCTTGTCGAGGTTTGCTTTATTGGCAGTCAATGGAATGGTATAAAAGCCCGAATTACCAGTCCGCGTCATACTGGAGTTATAAAGCTTGTTGTTGTTCGATCTAAAATGAAAGGTCAAATTGTTATTCGCGACTTTATCGTCAAACATGTGTCTAACCGATTTTGAGTAACCGACATAGTCAGGGATCTCCAAACGGTTATTGTTGATATTCACCACATCTGCGACTCGCTTCGCTTGGTCCCGCTCCCAACTTTTTTTGTTTGGGCAGTCGGTGCGTTTGTTGGCACATTCCTCCACAGCTTCTTCAGAGTAAGGAGACCAATAGTCCCAATTTACCTGCTCATACTTCACTGAAGAGACGCTTTTGCGGTAGTTACCTTTGTACCTTAACTGACTGGTAGAATAGAGATTGTCATTTATCTTCTCTTGTACTCGCAGGTTAAATGGAATAATGGCAATACGATTCAGTACCTCACTCTCGCCTTCTCGCGGAACTAAGATACGATTTGAAATTTGCTTAACCGCATCCTTGAGGAGATCAATTTTAATTTCGCCATCCCAGCTGTTGTTCATCGACCCGGAAAAGTCAGTCACCAAAACCAGATCAATGATTTTGTCTCCTAAATAAAAAGGATATTTCGCTGCAACGGCTTGTCCAGCGAGTTTCTCCTGAGTCTCAAAGGAAGGGATTGAGTTACTGGCAAACCACGAGTTGTGAGTGGTAACCGCTTGCACGGAATATTGGATTTTTTCCGTATTATCGTTGTCTTCTGTTGGCTCTTCGTACGTCCTAACCGTTTGAATATCAACATGGGAAATATCACGCACATAGTCATTGATGTACATCGTCGCCAATGCATCCGCTTGGTTCGACTTGTCGTCTATCGTAATGGCCAATGCAGCAGTTTGCGCTGCGTCTCTCAGTCGACTTGTCTCTTGGATATAACGCGTCCCCTCTACGGCGAAAAATGTCATACCAAAAACAGGCACTAAACTCAGTGCGAACCAAACTGCCGCAATCCCTTTTTGACTACGACCAGAATGAATTGGAGCTCGTTGCTTAATAGTGAAATTCATTGTTACCTCCCCACCACAACAGAACTGGATGTGATTGTCATCGTGGATGCGCCTGAATTCCCCCAAAGCTGGGTAAACCAAGAGTTTTCTTGCTGACAAAGCGTTACTTGATACAAAGAGAAAATCACGCCATTCTCAACGGGTGCTAACTCTGACTTCGTATCTAACCCCGCAGCCTCACAGCCGAGGTTTTTGTACTCGTTACTTTCAAAAGCATTTAACGTCGTCTTATTGTGCAATGCTTCAATTTTGATAGCGACGCTGCCTGGTGTCGTATCAAGTAGACGTGACGCAAGTGTCTGCATGTCCGTTTCATCACTTGCGTTTAAAGGTAATCTCTCGTCGTAATAACGACTTCGCTCTTTAAGGATATTAGCTAGCGCAAAACTCCCACGATCAAGTTGAGCACGAGCTAATAACTTGTCACTAATGTCCGTCATGAAATAAAAGATGCTGATGAGAGCAATCAAAACAAAAAATAGCTCAATCGCAAAAACACCTTTTTGTCGGGATCGTATTTTCATCATCACTCCTCCCAACCTTCATGTTCTAGGTTGATCAGTGTGCTTTTAGTAATCGGGATAACATCGTTGGAAAATACGTTCAAAATTGGCGTGTAGTTATAAGTCAATGTAATTTCAGCGATTGCATACCCTTGATCGCCCTCTCCCATCTCGGCATCAGAATAACTGGTACCTGAAATTAGATCGGCGTATGTCAAATAGTACCGACCAGACACTTCAAAGTTTTCAGCAGGAACGAGTGACGTCCATAATGCTCCTCCGTCCTTCATCGCCGAATCCAGTGATACTCATTGAGCCT
>NZ_JAHGAH010001139.1:0-1054 GCF_030248475.1 Vibrio sp. D173a | reverse complement strand
GAAGGTGATTCTTTTAGATGAACCCTTTACGGGTGTTGATGTAAAAACTGAGCATCAAATTATCGACCTTCTTAAATCGCTTCGCGATGAAGGGCACGTAATGCTGGTGTCGACGCACAATCTTGGTTCAGTGCCTGAGTTTTGCGATAGAACCATTATGGTCAACAACACTGTTCTGGCTTCTGGGCCGATTGAAACGACATACACAGAGGAAAATCTCCAGCGTGTATTTGGTGGTTCACTACGACACTTTAAGTTGGGTGGTAATGCACTTCATCACGATGAAGATACAAGGGAACTAACTATTCTTACTGACGATGAGCGACCATTTATTCAGTATGACTGCAAGGCGTTGACCACCAAAAAGACGGAGCCTCAATTATGATGGATCTGTTGCTACAACCATTCAGCTACGGCTATATGAATAACGCTATGTGGGTGTCGGCCTTAGTAGGTGGAGTGTGTGCGTTTTTATCTGCGTATCTAATGCTAAAAGGTTGGTCCTTAATTGGTGACGCTCTGGGACATGCCGTTGTGCCGGGTGTCGCATTGGCTTATATGATTGGTCTACCATTCGCTTTCGGTGCCTTTATCTCTGGTGGAATAGCTGCAGGCACTATGCTGTTTCTGTCTGAACGTTCCGGCTTGAAAATCGATGTGATCATTGGCTTAGTCTTCACTTCATTTTTTGCACTTGGTCTTTTCCTTATTTCAATCAATCCCATCTCTGTCAGCGTTCAAACCATCACTATGGGTAACATTCTTGCGATTACACCGGAAGATACGCTTCAGTTAGTCGTGATTGGTGTCGTCACGCTGGTGGTTCTATTGGCGAAGTGGAAAGACCTAATGGTGACGTTTTTCGATGAAAACCATGCACGATCCATAGGTCTTAATCCGGGTGTTCTAAAGGCAATTTTCTTCACTCTTTTATCTGCATCGATTGTTGCGGCGATGCAAACGGTAGGAGCGCTCTTGGTTATTGCTATGGTGGTGACGCCGGGTGCAACGGCATACTTGCTCTGTGACCGTTTCCCTAGACTGATTTTGGTAT
>NZ_JAHGAH010001138.1:0-625 GCF_030248475.1 Vibrio sp. D173a | reverse complement strand
CTTTAAGGCATCTTTTTTAGCTTGAATCTCACGTTTGAGACGCTCAACCGCAGCCACTTTCTCTGGAGAGGGCTTATGTTGCGCTAATTCAGCATTAAGCTGCTTAGCCTGACTATTTAATTGATTAGATTTTTGCTGAAGAACAATCAATTCATCATCAATATGAATCGTTTGATAGTGCATAAAACCGTAAGCTGCGAACATAACAGTAGAAACTAAAGCCCAAGATGCCGCTACATTCGTTAGTGTAAAGTACTCTTTTTTCGGTTTTAGATGCTCAGGGTAGAGGTTAACTTTGAACTCAGAGCGCGTATTGGCAAGCTCAATCAATAGAGCCTCTGAGCTTTCACGCCCGTTGTGACTGATTAAGGAAACATTCGAACTCAGTGTGTTCGATAAAGCCTCTTGTAACTGCGCCTCATCTTCTTCATCACAGCATATTTTTAGCTGTCGAAGTTGAACGCCCTTAATTTGAGAAGAAAGGTAATCAATCGAGCGCTGTAGCTCAAGCGCTAGGCCGTCCATCTGCAGTGCACTGGAAGCGACACCCGTCAGCGGCGGCACAACACTACGAATTGAGCGCTGGAAACAAACGGTATGATCAACAAATGCACCTCGCTTAAAA
>NZ_JAHGAH010001137.1:0-1239 GCF_030248475.1 Vibrio sp. D173a | reverse complement strand
ACTCCATCAAATAGTGATTAATCAGCGTAAGTGGCACCAGCAATGGGATAGTGCCTTCACGGAAATCGTTGATTTGTCGTGACAGCTCTTGCTTATGAGTGCTGCTTAGTTGCTTCTTAAAGTAACCTTGTAAGTGCTGAAGTGTGTTAGCGTGCGTACCACGGTTAGCATGGTGTTGCAGTGCCGTCATTAGCCCCTCAATGTAGCGTTTAGCCAGCGCATTGATCTCTAGATCACTTTCACCCAATAGTTGGCCGAGTTCTTTGTAGCCTTCAACGTGGTGACACATAACTAGGTATTTGTGAGCGCTGTGGAACTGAATCAACTTGTGCTTAGTGATGCCTTCATCAACCAAGTCGAGCCATTTCTGGTACGTAAACACACGAGTCATGAAGTTTTCGCGAAGAATTGGGTCGTTCAAACGGCCGTTCTCTTCGATCGGCAACAATGGGTTATGATCCATTAGCTGCTTGGTAAACATACCAATGCCTGTCGATTCTGAGCCGCGACCATGATGGTGATAGACCTTCACACGTTCCATACCGCAGGTGGTGCTTTTTTGACACACACTAAAGCCTGCAATGTGCTCGTTATTTTTTGCGTAGTTTTGCCCATATTCGATCAGCTCATTAGTAACGTCACCGGTGCCATCTGGACGAGACACATGGATGACATCGTCTAGCATTCTGGTTTGACGAATCGTTGGGCGAGGCGTTGGAAGCCCCACTCCCATTTCCGGACACACTGGCTCTAACTCAACATAGTCAGCCAGATCGTCAGTACAGAAACGAGAGCGTTTATGACCTGTATCGAATCTAACCTTGTGTCCTGCAACACAAGCGCTGATACCGATTTTTATTTTTTTGTCCATAGGTCAAATCCTTATAAACATTACTCAAGACGTTGTATATAGGATGGTATGTTTATTAATGTTTTTCAATCACTAATAAATGAACTTGCCAATTGGGTTAAACAACTGACTCACACCTTTCGTAAAGTATAGAGCATCGCTTGAAACCGTTAGGCACACACACCCTTCCTTAGTAAAAGGTTGGTGCGTATGTTCACCATCTAACCAGATAAAATCGCCCTTATGATATTCACCCATCTCGTCTTCAAAACTGCCTTCTAAAAGCAAGGTAATCTCAAAGCCTTTGTGGGTGTGGCAAGGCACGGCGCCTTCTTTATCGATGTGCAGAAGGCTAGTGTGATGCTCACCATCTTCAAAGTCGAGACGCG
>NZ_JAHGAH010001136.1:0-772 GCF_030248475.1 Vibrio sp. D173a | reverse complement strand
AGAGATGGTTCGTGATGTCAGTGCTCGTCAATTAGCGTCACTGACAGAAAACGTCCATAAAAGTCTTTCTGAATTTCTAGAAAAGCCCTTCCATGCCAATCTGTCACTGAGCCACAACATCGGCTATCACCAGCTGTATCACCAAGACAACCTGAATGAGATCCAAGACTATATTCTGCAGAGCTTTTCTGGGCACTTCTCGACCATAGAACAATTGGATGTGATAGGCCTTGGCACTGAAGACGGTCACTATGTTGGCTTTAGGAAAGAAGCTAATAACGGCTATACCTTGATGATTCAAGATGACCGTACTCGTAACCAACTGGTCATCTACCGTGGCCGCAAGGTAAGCGACGATATTCGCTCTGTTATTCCTAATTATGACCCACGCATTCGCCCTTGGTACACGCCCGTCGCTCATCAAACCAAGCCTGCATGGTCAACGATTTATACCAACGCCGATGAGAGACAAGAGATCACCCTTTCTGCCCTCGCGCCAATCTATGACCAAGGCGAGTTCAAAGCAGTCATTGTCAGCGACATTAAGATTGATACCTTCAACGCCTTCCTCAATCAGCTCAAAGACAAAACCAATGCCTCTGTTTACATCATGGATAAACAGCAGCGTATGGTCGCTCACTCTGATGGTGGCAGTGTCGTTTCTTGGGGCAACACCCGTCATTCTGATCGAGGCGAAAGACTGCTCGCCACAGAGAGTCCAAACCCGATCATTCGTGAGAGCGCAGCCCACGTAAATCAGTTTCACCTCTTA
>NZ_JAHGAH010001135.1:0-1386 GCF_030248475.1 Vibrio sp. D173a | reverse complement strand
CTGTGCGGGGTATTTTATTCTTTACCTAATGCCGCTTTGAAGGCACACTGAATTTCGATTTTTATCTAATAAAATGATGGAACCTATAATGACTAAAGTACTTCACACAGAATCAGCTCCAGCAGCAATCGGCCCATATGTACAAGGCGTTGACCTAGGCAACATGGTACTGACTTCAGGTCAGATCCCAGTGAACCCAGCTACTGGTGAAGTGTCTTCTGATATCGCAGAGCAAGCTCGTCAATCTCTTGAAAACGTTAAAGCCGTTGTTGAAGCGTCTGGCCTAACAGTAAAAGACATCGTTAAGCTAACGGTATTCGTTAAAGACCTAAATGACTTCGGTACAGTAAACGAAGTATACGGCAAGTTCTTCGACGAGCACGGTGTTGCAAACTACCCTGCACGTTCATGTGTTGAAGTTGCGCGTCTTCCTAAAGATGTTGGTATCGAAATCGAAGCTATCGCAGTTCGCAAATAGTCTCGACCAGATACAAAAAAGGTTGCCACTACGGCAACCTTTTTTGTATCTGAAAAACGCTTACTTGCTGTTCAGTGTTTTCACTTCTTCATCAAGCTCTGCAAGTTTTGTTTTCATCTGCTCGCGGCACTCGTTCGCTAGCTCACGAACGTTCGACTTATCAAAACCTTCAACACTGACTGGTGGTAGCATCTCTACAATCACGTGACCGTTATTCCAACGGTTCAGTTTGATTCCGCCTGTCGAGCTACATACGATTGGGATAATCGGTAAACCAGCACCAATCGCTGCGTGGAATGCTCCGGTCTTAAATGGCAATAGGCCACGTCCACGAGAGCGAGTGCCCTCTGGGAACATCCATACCGACACATCACTGCCCTTTAGGTTATCAACCACTTGATCAATCGTACCTACCGCTTTGCTACGGTTTGCACGGTCAATCAGGATATTACCCGTTAGCCAGTAAAGCTGACCAAACAGTGGCATCCAAGCTAGGCTCTTCTTACCCACAGTAACTACTTTAGGTGTTACCGCAGAAGACACAGTGAACAAGTCCCAGTTATTTTGGTGGTTGGCAACGTAAACGTGTTGACCGCGAGAGTCTGCATCTCCTGGAATACGCAGATCCAGAGTAATGCCAAAAATCTTCGACATGCGGCCAAAATAACGACCAAAAGTAAATACGTGCTTTGGATTACGTGGGCTTAACAAGCAGTAACCGCAACCAAATACAAACATGAAAATCGCAAATATTGCTACAGCGAAAATACGTAATATTGCTATCATTTTGTTCCTCAACAACCGCTTAACTAGGTCTGTTTTAATTACGCATGATGGTAACAGAGTCGTAAGCGGCAAAATACAATAAAAAAGCCGAAACCAAAGTTTCGACTTTCTTTTTTATTATC
>NZ_JAHGAH010001134.1:0-783 GCF_030248475.1 Vibrio sp. D173a | reverse complement strand
AAACCTGCTGGTATGTCGGATTGTGAGTGAAGCCGCCAGCATACCCGACAGAGGTGGAAACGACGCCGTCAAGTTGCCAGAACAAGCGTTCAGCACCCCAAAAGCATCCAAGCCCCAGTAATATCTCTTGCTGCCCTGCAGTGGGTGGTGCAAGCAGATCACTCTGGTTGACGAAATGTGGTTCTGATACTGTGATTGGGTATGGATTCCCGGGCAAAGCCGTTGCTTCAGAAACCATTTGTTGTTTGTTAAGCATGTCTGTGTTCCTTTTAGAAGTATCTATACGCTTTAACCGTCTTAAATATACGACTAACTCTTTAAATTAGACCGTTTTATTGCTTGAATTATTACAGACGTGCTATTGAATTAGCTGTATGATTTCCTTTTGATTCTTAACGTATTGATAACGTCTCACCAATTAAACATGATAAGAATAACTTTACCAGTTCTGATTGGCACCTTGCTGTCATCAAGCCTTGCCTTTGCTGATGTCTCTCTTGAAATTGAGGGGCTAGATGGGGCGCTTGAAGACAACGTGGGTGCTTATCTGAGTGCCATTCCGGAAGAAGAATATTCCATATCTCTACGTTTTCAATCCCGTTTAGAATCCATGATCAGAGAAGCGGTGAGTGCGCTGGGCTATTACCATCCTAAAATCACCTTTACCCCCTCTGAAGATGACAGTGAATTACTGGTGACAGTTGAGGCAGGTGAGCCTGTTGTTATCTATGCCTCAGATATCGTGATTTCCGGAGAAGCGGAAAATGATCCTGATTTTCTAGC
>NZ_JAHGAH010001133.1:0-716 GCF_030248475.1 Vibrio sp. D173a | reverse complement strand
TTAAGTATATCAATAGTGATGAGTTTCTAGCTTCGGATAAGGTGCATGAAGAGATCGACCGTCTTCTTGAAGAAGTGAACGATCAGATGTCGACGTACCGCAAAGGTTCCGAGCTAATCCGCTTCAACCAATATGAAGGTGGCGATGCATTCGAAGTATCTGAGCAAACCGCAATTGTTGTGAAAGAAGCGATTCGTTTGAACGGTCTAACTGAAGGTGCATTGGATGTGGCGGTTGGGCCTTTGGTTAACCTTTGGGGTTTTGGTCCAGAAGCTCGCCCTGAAGTGGTTCCAACAGATGAAGAGTTGGCTGCACGCAAACAGAAAATTGGTATCCACCATTTAAGCGTTGAGGGCAACAAGCTGACGAAAGACCTGCCAAAGCTTTACGTTGACCTTTCAACAATTGCGAAAGGCTGGGGCGTGGATGTACTGGCTGACTACCTAGACTCTATTGGTATTCACAACTACATGGTTGAAGTCGGTGGTGAGATTCGCCTTAAAGGTCTGAACCGTGAAAATGTTGGCTGGCGCATTGCGATTGAAAAGCCAAGCATTGAAGAGCGTACAATTCAAGAGATCATTGAACCAGGTGATATGGCGATTGCAACATCTGGCGATTACAGAAACTACTTTGAGCGTGATGGTGTTCGTTACTCGCACATTATCAACCCAGAAACCGGTAAACCGATTCACCACAAAGTGGTGTCAGTAACC
>NZ_JAHGAH010001132.1:0-676 GCF_030248475.1 Vibrio sp. D173a | reverse complement strand
AAATAAATTGGCAACGCGTAGATATGAATTTACTGCTGACTTTTGATGCACTTTTTCGCCACAGAAGTGTTTCGAAAGCCGCTGAGTCACTGCATCTCGGGCAACCGGCCACCAGCTATAACCTCAAGAGACTGCGTGAATTGTTAGGCGACCCGCTATTTGAGAGAGATGGCAATAGCATGCGCCCTACCGTTCGAGCCCACGAGATTGAACCCAAGGTACGCCAGATCATGACCATATTCAGTCAAGAGATCATGCAAGCGAACCAATTTGATCCGCTAGGGTTTGATGGTGTATTCACAGTGGGACTAAGTGATTATGCGGAACAGATTTTTGCACCAAAACTGTTCGACCAACTTCAAACCTTAGCGCCGGCCGCCAAGGTATTGTTTAAGCCTGTTGATGGTAACAACTGTGTTGATGCACTTGAATCACGCGAGGTTGACCTGTGCATTGGCGTCTTTTCGGACTTACCCAATAAAGTCGCAAGTACCTTTCTCTATCGAGAGCGCCACCTCTGCACCTTTGATAACCAAGTGCTGCAAAGTGAATTACCTATCTCGTTAGATACTTACCTTAATACCCCGCAGATGATCGTCACAGCCAACCAAACCTTGGCAACACGGGTCGATAAAACACTCGCTCAGATGAATATCCAACGTAATGTTGTAATGGG
>NZ_JAHGAH010001131.1:0-972 GCF_030248475.1 Vibrio sp. D173a | reverse complement strand
TTAGTTTTTGCTGTGTTTGCGGTTAATGATTGCATTGTGTGCTCCTTTTCTGTTCATTATAAACGAGTCGTTCGATTCATACGAATCATTTGAAGCGAATGAAGTTCAGATTCTGAAGCGATTGCTATATTACTCAAGCAGTCAGCCCGCATGGATGAGGTCATCCAACAAGCTCAAGATGTCAAAGAACTTATCCAGAATCATATCGATAAGATAGAAGGTAAAGTGGTACCACATTGTGAAAACCACCAGTACCTTCGTCCTGGAAAGTGACAATGAAAACAGTAAGAGCTGCTCGAAATTCTTCCATACAGCGAAGAACGAACAAGATATAGACTCGTTGCTTTCCTAGCTAGTTCGAATAGTAATCCGTTAACACTTGAATAAACCGCTGCTTATCTGTTTCTGGCAAAACGTTGATGCCCGCAGCGGCTTTACGCCCGCCCCCCGTAGGAAAGCTAGAACACACCTCATCGGCCCCAGTTCTATTCGACAAGGGTGCACGTAAGCTCACCATGTAAGATTTATCAGCTTCATTTTTTGTTAGTACAGCCTGAGCACGGTTCGGGTCTTGATTAACAATCTCGTTCCCAAATACCCCGCTAATGCGTCTTGCCCAAGTTTCACTCGGCAATTCATAAACGCGCGCCGAATTGCTCTCGTAGTTGGAGCGAGGCTCGACACCTGTTGGTAATCACTTTGATAAGCGGCTCGTAAACGGTAGAACACCGATTCTTCGTCACTCAACAAATCAAACGGATTTGGGTATTGATAGAGTGTTTGGTAAAGCTCTACGGGAGTGAAGTGCAAATCACTCAGTGATGCCCCATATCCGTTATAGTTGACTAAGGTGCCCAACTCTTCCAAGAACGCAATTTGTGACTCATCCAAACCATTCTCTAGTGCGAGCTGAGTCGCAACAGTTTTCAAGTTGTCACCAAAGGCCGCCGCAATCGCCCAAGCGACATGTTC
>NZ_JAHGAH010001130.1:0-619 GCF_030248475.1 Vibrio sp. D173a | reverse complement strand
GAATGGCGTAGTTAACCTGCTGTAGCCAGCTTGCACCCGTCGCGCGCATCGCCGTCAGTGGGGCAGGGTCAATCGCTTCAATTTCATCGGCAAATAACTTGGCTAAGAAACCAATAGTAGCGAAGGTTAGGGTAATAAAGCCGGCAAAGGTACCAAAGCCAAACAGCGCCACACAAAGAATCGCGACAATGATCTCTTGTAAGCTACGCGCAATCGAAATGAAAGTACGACAGAACAGGTAAACGGGTGTTGGAGCGAGGTTTTTCGCCGCGCCAAAACCGAACGGAATCGAGAGTAATACACCGGCGACCGTAGACGTGAGCGTCATGGTTAAGCTTGCCTCCGTAGATTCGAGTCCAGTTGACCTCAACAGATTGAGTCGCGAGGGACAGATATACAGCGATAGAGAGAGTGATGCCCCAACGAAGCCAAGGGTTGCTGATCAATGGCGGTTTCGTCCAGTGGGTTGGATATTGCTGCTGCATCATGCCATTGCCCCAGAAAGCGGTGCTGAAGTGGCGATGATCTCTTCATCTTCTTCCGCTTGTTGACTCCAATCTTCTTCACCGTAGATCTGTGTTAGTACATCTTCAGTCAGCTTGCTTGGTACATCATCGAA
>NZ_JAHGAH010000113.1:0-50695 GCF_030248475.1 Vibrio sp. D173a | reverse complement strand
GTGATCAAGAGACAGTCATACGGGAGGCTTTTCTTTGTCTGAAAAAGCGTTTAGAAAAGCGTTCTAGCGACGGATATAGATAGAAGTGGCTTCGTTGGTGTGGCTAGAAGGAATGCGAAAGCCTGCTTTCAGCATGGTGTTATGTAGAACTTTGTTGAACAGCTCCAGCTCGGCAGATTCCACACCTCGATGTGGCTCATACGCTTTGAGCTCTGGAAATCGAGAGAGCGCCTCTACACGAATGTTCGCCAGTTCCTCGGCATTAATGTTCTGTTTACTGCGCAGTTTGGTGCCAATGAAAGCCTCATATGCACGGGCACACTTCATCAGTCGTAAAACAAATTCATTCATTACTGTCGTTCTTTTTAGTCGAAGTGGTGGGAATAGCCAGACGTTATCAACCACAAAAATTGCAGGGGCATAAGATAGCAAACCTTTGCATTCAGACAGGGTCAGAAAAATCTGAATCCTTTAGCAGTAAACGCCGAATTCTGCTCGTTATGCATACAACCCCATAACTCTTCTTTCTTTCCTCCATTGGATTAAATCTTTCAGCCTTTTTGGTCGCCTGTTTTATTTGGGAAATCCCTTTAACCATCAAGGGGAAAGCGGAACCAACAAGGTGGAAAAGTCACTTCCTCCCAACACACAAAATAGACCGTAAGATACTGTTTTATATATGAATAGACATCAGGCACACATCTTGCGATTGAGTATTTATAACTGGCATAGAAAAGCCAAATACAGATGAGAGAGGGAGCTACCTCATGAGTTCGTTAGATCCAATTACCATGGCAACCCAGTTCGCCACGTTAGACGTTCAGCCATTTCAGCAACGTTACCAAATGCAGGCCGATCGATACCAAGCGCAACTTACCGCTCTAGGCAAAGTGGAAAGTGCATTGCGTGACTTCCGAACTGCGGTTAATGAGATGAACAGCAGCACAAGCAGTATCATCAAAAATACCGCTACAACCTCTCAAGACGGCTTTTTCACCGCAAGTGCCGATGCCAACGCATTAGTCGGTAACTACCAGATTTTCGTTGAGCAAGTCGCCACTTCACATCAGATTTCTACGGGTATGCCTGCAGACTTGGAGGCGACTACAGAGGTCCCAACTACCGGTACGTTAGAGTTCACCATCAGTGGTGAAACCATGACGTTAGATATGTCGACGGTGGATACCGACGGCGATGGCAAAGCGACCGTGACAGACCTAGTCAGTGCAATCAACAACGACCCTGATAACCCAGGCGTGAGTGCCACACTTGTTCGCTCAAACGGGCAAACACACTTCATGCTCTCTAGTACCGAGACAGGCGTGGCAAACACCATCAATGTCAGTGCGACGGGAACAGGGCAAGCTTGGTTTGAAAATGCGTTCACCAACACGACAGAAATTAGCAAACCACAAGATGCTGTTATCTGGCTTGGCGCGGAAGGAACTGGTCTTCAACTCACCAACTCAAGCAATACTTTTGAAGGCGTGATTGATGGTGTCGACATTACCGTCACGAAAGCGCAAACCTCAGGTGAAGCACCGATTTCAATGGAAGTAGGAACGGACAGCGAAGGCACGAAAGAACAACTGAACAAGTTTGTCGAAGCCTATAACTCCTTAGTCTCTACACTCGATGAATACACTCAAGTTGGCGGGGAAGATAAAGCCCGTGGCGTTTTGGCCAGCGACCCAACCTTACGCTCTATTGAAAGCCAACTAACTAGCTTAGTTCGTGGCGAACATGGAGGCATGCGTTTAAGCGAAGTCGGTATCACTCTTGATCGAGACGGCAAAATGAAAGTCGATCAGGATAAGTTTGCCGAAGCACAGAAGAACAACAGTGCCGCACTAGAAACCATGTTTAACGGTGATGGCGCCCTGCTCGACTCGCTTGATGACATGGCAGAACCATTCTTGAAGTTCTCTTCAGGCACGTTCAATTCTCGCAAAGATGCGCTGCAAGCCAACTTAGACCGAATTGAAGATAAACAAACCACCTTAGAACGCAAGTACGAAATGTCGTACAACCGCTACCTAAAACAATTCACTCAAATGAACACCTTAATGACGCAAATGAACCAAACCATGTCGATGTTTGGTTAAGGCTTTAGGAGAAGTACTCATGCTAATGGATTCCGGCTACGACTCATACCAACAGGTCGATCTTGATGCTCAAGCAGCATCAGCCAACCCACACCAACTCGTCGTCATGTTGATCGATGGGTTACTCGATGAAATAGAACGTGTTCGTGGCCATCTGGCGGCAAACCGTCTGGCAGAAAAGGGAACGGGTATCAACAAGTGTATGAATATCCTTATTGGCCTGAGCAGCGCGTTAGATGAAGAAAATGGCGGAGAGATCGCGGAAAACTTACGCCAACTCTATGACTTCTGCCAAGTCGAATTGTATTACACCAGCGTACAGAACGATGCGACACGTTTAGACAATGTAGAGCGCGTAATGGGTAACATTCGAGAAGGATGGATGAACTTTGGACAGCAAGCATAAAGTGTCGCCAGAGCGATTTCGCCACTTGTCAAAGCTGATCCAAATCGCGACTAAAACGGCCGATTGGCAAGCACTTAAACGCTACGACTTACAGTTGCGTGAACTGCTGATCAGCCATAAGCCTTTTTTGAAAGATCCGAAACTCGCACCGGAAATCCAGCGAGCAAAAGCGGTGCATGCTACTGCGTTTGCTGCGCTTGAGAAAGCCACCAGCGAACTACAGCAAGAGATGAACATGGTGAACGACCAAAAAGAACGAGCCATGGCATATCAACTTGCGATGACGATGGAGCTAACGCAATGATGGTCACTAACTCAATGCCTGTAAATGCGTCTTCTCAGTCGTCATCGTCGGGCAAAATCTCACAAGCGCGTTCAGAGCAAGGCTTTTCGCAAACCGATACAACCTTGGTAAATCAACAGGGCCAAACGAACGCACCTCAAGTAGTTGCGGGGTTTCGTCTAAATGCGCAAGCCTTACCGGCGGAAGTGATGCGACCTGACGCCAGCTCACCAGAGCTCCACACAGAAGACACCTCTGACGAAACGTTACTAGGTAATGCTTCATCAGAGGTGAATCTGGCCACCCAAGCGCAAGCTCTCATGCAGGGAATCAGTAAGGCGGCCACTAAGCAAGGCGATACCAACCAGCTTGCACAAGTGTCGGCAAATAACACATCGCAAAGTGCAAACATGGGCGCTCAAGCCAACCCTATGCTCACAGCCCCCGCGCAAGAGAACCAACGTGGTGTGCAAGCAAGCGCGGTAAATTCACTTAAAGTTTCTGCTTCTGATTTGCAAACGTTGCTGAATCAACCTGCTCATGGGCAAGTATTCGCAGCCAACACGCAATCGCAGACACCAACAGCGCAACATCCAAATCCAACCTCACCGCTTGCAGCAACTCAAGCTCAAGGTGCAGAGTGGGCGGCGGTTCGCGTGGATACCAACTCTGGTAGATGGGGCGAGCAGATGATGCAAGTGCTGCAAGATCGCGTGACATTACAAGCTCAGCAAAACCTACAAGAAGCCAAAATCCGTCTCGACCCACCAGAGTTAGGCAAGTTGGATTTGTTGGTACGCGTGGAAGGTGACCGTCTGAGCGTGCAGATCAACGCCAATACCGCCGCAACTCGTGAAGCCTTAATGCAGGTATCTGAGCGCCTTCGAACTGAGCTTCAAGAGCAGAACTTCGTTCACGTAGACGTCAACGTCGGCTCAGATCAAGGTCAAGAGCGACATTCTCATGAAGGCTCTCAAGAAGAAGCAACCGTCTTCGCCGCGCGTGAAACCAACGCATTTCAAACACATACAACAACAAACTATTCAGAGCATTGGCTGAACACTCAAGCCTAATGAATCATCGAGGAAAAAGGTTATGACCAAACAACAAATGATCGCCCTGTTTATCACCATGATCATCACCAGTGCCCTCGTTTCCGCTGCCACTGTGGTCGGCGGTATTTGGTACCTCAACAAAAGTTCAGAGTCTTCATCGTCAGAATCCAGCGTTAGCGCCTTCTTGGAGGACTCACCGCTGGCATTCCTAACTTCTGAGCAACCAACAACAAAAGGCCCAAGCTTTCATCCATTAGATAAAGTGGTGCTGACCATCAAAGGCAAGAAGCAAACTCATTTTGTGATGCTGGAACTTGCGGTGGAAACACGCCGCCCAGAGCGCATTAAGGATATTGATGCTTACATGCCGATGGTTCAAAACTCACTGCTAAAACTGTTCAGCGACAAAACCTTTGATGAGCTTCAGCAGGCGGGTGCCATTGATATCCTGCAAAGCGAAGTCAAAGAGACTCTGCTGCTTGCGTTCGCAAAAACCGACATCGTTCGTGATATCGATGATGTTCTGCTAACCAAGTACGTTGTGCAATAACGGAGCACAGCCATGTTGGAGATGAACTTACAGGAAAGTTATACCGCGACGGAGGAAGTGAATACGCCGTCGCGCCTGTTTGATGAAAATGCACTGCTGCAACGTCACCAAGTCATGGTTAAGCGCGTGGTCAACCAACTGCGCGTTCATGCGACCTCGCACTGCAGCATTGAAGACATGCAGCAAATCGGCTTGATTGCACTTGTCGAAGCTGGGCGTCGTTATGGGGATGTGGATGATCCACACTTCCCCGCTTTTGCCGTTTGTCGTGTTCGTGGCGCTATTTTGGACGAGCTTCGTCGTTTGGATTGGCGCTCACGCAAAACCCGCCAACAGGCGCATGAGCTTAACGATGTGACACGAGATCTTACTCGGGCGCTGGGCAGAATGCCCACCGATGCTGAAATCATCAAAGCGCTAGGTACGGATGAGCAAGACTACTATAACCGCCAAAACGCCGCACTCGCGGGCGAAATGCAAAGCCTCGACCAATTGATGGAAACTGGCGGAGACAGCCACTTTGGCGGCCAATATGACGGCATGGAACATGAGCACATTCGCCGCAGCTTAGACACTGCGCTGGGCAAAATGTCGAAACGCGACCAACTGTTGCTCACCTTGTTCTATCAACATGAACTCAACCTCCATGAAATCGCGCTCGTGCTCGATCTGACACCACCTCGCATCTGTCAGTTGCACAAACAAGCGCTTAAACAACTCAACCAATTAATGTCCTCTTAGGAGTCACAAGATGCAAAAGTTTTTTGGAGCCATTACCGTACTGATGTGTGTCTTCGGCGGATACATGTGGGCAGGCGGTAAACTCGGCGCTATCTGGCAGCCAGCCGAGTTCTTGATCATCATCGGTGCGGCAGCAGGTTCACTGATCATTGGCAACCCGCCACAAGTGCTAAAAGAAATGCGCCAACAAGTTCGTGCGACCATCTCTGGCCCACGTGAAGAATATGAGTACTACATGGAGCTGATGGCACTGCTTAATAACCTACTCGAAACCGCACGCAGCCGCGGTTTTAAGTTTCTCGATTCGCACATTGAATCACCAGAGCAGAGCTCTATTTTCCTCGCTTATCCAAAAGTAAGTAACGATCATCGTCTAATTTCTTTCATTACCGACAATTTACGTTTAATGGCAATGGGACAAATGTCGCCTCATGAATTAGAGGGACTGTTAGAACAAGAAATCGAAGCGATTCAAACCGAGATGCTTTTGCCTTCACGCTCCATGCAGCGCACGGCAGAGGCTCTTCCTGGGTTCGGTATTCTTGCGGCAGTCGGTGGCATCATCATTACCATGCAAGCCATTGACGGCTCAATTGCATTGATTGGTTATCACGTTGCCGCCGCCCTCGTTGGTACATTCATTGGTATTTTCGGTTGTTACTGTTGTTTAGATCCACTCAGTAACGCCATGGCTCAACGAGTTAGACGAAACATGACGGCTTTCGAGTGTGTACGCGCCACTTTGGTTGCTTACGTAGCGAAGAAACCAACATTGCTCGCTATCGACGCTGGCCGTAAACACATTCAGTTAGACATCAAACCAACTTTCAACCAAATGGAGAAGTGGCTAGCTGAACAGGAGGGATAATGCAAAAACAAGAGCATGTGGTGTTCAAACGCGCGAAAGCACATAACCATGACGAGTTTCATGGTGGCGCGTGGAAGGTCGCGTTTGCCGACTTCATGATCGCGTTGATGGCGCTGTTTCTTGTCCTTTGGGTCATGCAAGTGGTCGACAAGGAAGAGCGCAAAGCCATTGTGGCGCACCTTCATAGTTCGAGCGTTTTTGATAAGAGCTACGGTAACCCTTTCGATACCTCACAAAGTATCTCTCCTATCGACTTGGCACAGGACTCTTCTGTGCCAAGTAAGCACAACTCTAACCACGTCGTCAGCTCTTTCTTCCAAGGTGACGGCGATGGCCCAGAGATTGACTCGCTTATCCCGGGCAATTTCGACACCCAAGAGCAACTCGCTCTGCTGGCCAAAGTGATTGACGAAGTCGTCGGGCAAATCAGCGCGAAGGGTAACGTTAATGTCACCATTACCCCGCAAGGTCTGCGCATTGTGCTGCAAGATGATTACAAGCAACACATGTTCAGCCGTGGAGGCGCAGAATTAACCCCTTTCTTTGAGGATTTGTTACTTGCGCTTGCCCCCGTGTTCGAACGCATCAGCAATCCATTGATCATCAGTGGCCATACTGACTCGACACCGTTCAAAAAGCGTTTTGGTCGACAATCAAACTGGGCGCTATCCGCCTCCCGTGCCGATGTGGCAAGAAATACCTTAGTGGAAGGCGGCATGCCAGACGATCGCGTCATGCAAGTGACTGGAATGTCAGATCGTGCCTTGCTTAACCCAGAAGAACCCGATTCTAGCGAGAACCGCCGAATTGAGTTATTCATACTGACCACACCAGCAGCACAAGTTTTGGAAACCTTTTTCGGCAATCAAGAGGGCAGTGAGCTACAAAAAGCCAAACAGCAAGCAGAGTTTAACCAGCCAGTGATTAGACAAGAAGTGATTCGTTACTCAGTCGAACCTGACGATACCAAACCTCAGATTCAAGACCTATAACCCCCTAAAAGGTCACCAGTTTCTACCCTCTGCGTGACCTTTTCCCCAACGATAATATTGCTGAAATTTGTGTAGTTGAGTTCGATATGTCCGTACCTGCGCCCAATAAATCAAAAAATGACTCGCTCAAAAAAGCCTTTCTCTGGCTGATCATTTTCGACTACCTGTTACTGACATTTTTTCTCACTCAACTATCAAGTCTCAACCTCAACAGCGGCACCATGATCAGTCTGCTGCTCGTGGTTTATAATATCTTGCTGGTTTCTTTCTGCTACCAGCGCACCAGCAACGATGATTCTTACATCATCTATCCTGTACTTTCAGCGACGCTACTGGCGTTCGTCTGCTTCCTGTATTTTTTCTTTCTGGTGTAACTCGTTAGCCATACTACTCTCTTAATCGCGCTGATGCATATATCACTAACGTACCAGAGCTGAGTTTCGCGACTTGGAAAAAGCCGCCTTTTGAGGAAAGTTGACTAGCATTGAGGTTATCTACATCCAACTTCTTAAACCAATAGGGAGCGAGTGAGCACTGTGCTGACCCTGTTGCGATATCCTCATTGATGCCGATTTTTGGCGCAAAGTAACGCAAAACATAATCGTTAGGCCCACTTTGAGCGGTGACCATCACAGCATGAAAGTCTCGGATTTGGCAGAGGCGCTCAAAATCCGGCTGGTACTGTTTCACTTGCTGCTCAGACGCTAACACCACCACAAGTTCTCGGGTAGTGACAACATCTAACACTTGCACACCAGATTGCTCTAAGTTTAATAACTGTAAATCTAAACTGGCAGGAACAGGACTGGCATCCCATGCAGGCAAAGCCATTTGGTACTGAGTACCATGCTTAGCAATGGTGATGTCCCCATAATTACTGTGCAACTTAACAGAGCGTTGGTTTAGATGAGCAATCAACGCCGCGCCAGCGCCCATACTGCCATGACCACACAAGTTGATTTCACTGGCCAAAGAAAACCAACGAATCCACCAACGCCCATCCACACAACAAAGGAATGAGGTGATAGGTTGGGCGATACTTTGAGTTATCTCCAACATCTCTGAGTCACTCAACCACTCAGACAAAAACACTACGCCACAAGGATTACCTTGCGCATCCTCAGAGCAGAATACATCATAAATTTGGGTATCGATAACTCACCTCATATCGCCATTCAAACATCAAATTGCTCGGTGATAGCAAACATCCCTAAACGATGGAAATGCTACTTTTACCTAACAGAAGGTGAAAATATCGTGCGACAAATCATTACGCAAGCACGCTCATATCATTAAGTGACCTTAAGCGACGATTTCTCTCTGTAGAGGTATAAACCAAATGAAGGGAATGAAAAAGGAAGCCGTGAGGGCTCCCTTTGAAGGTGGTGATTGAATTCTGAAGCGTTAAGTATCAAAGCTCAGATTAACGAATCATCAGATAAAAGATCACACCGGCCGTAAATCCCAATATAGCCAGAAGATGTTGAGTCGGTGTTGAATTCCCTTCACTCTTCTTCTCTTTCAAATCACTTCGCACTGCCATACTGCCTCCTTGTCTTTGGTCTGTCTTTAGTCCCTGCGAGAATGCCTAGGCGAGAACATGCTCACTGATCATTTTGTTGAAAGAAACCAAGTCGAATGAACCTCTGATCTCAAAGCGCACTCGCCCTACTTCACTGAGGAATAGTTCAATCTCACAATCCAGATCAAGCGTACCAGATGTTTCAATCGAGAACGCATTGATCTTGCTGTATGGCAAAGAAGTGTAGTCGACTTTTGATCCCGTAATCCCTTGCACATTGGCCGCAATAACGCGCTTGTTGGTGAACACGACTTGGTCACGCACCGTTTTGAAACCTGCAAAAATGCTCTCCCCATCAATTAAGAATTTATGGAAGTCCTCTCGTACCTTTGAAGTTTCAATCGGCTTGAGTTTGAATATCGATGAGTTTTCGAAATCGATCATGGCGTTCCCTTAGAACATAAATAAAACCTTCATCAATTAATAGCAAAGTCTCTACCGCGAGCCTATTGATTTTGGTGACTTTTCTAACGCCATCTCGTTTTTGGTCTTCGCGCCAAGGCTACTTCCACCCTTGACGCCATTTTTGTGAGTCTTTTAAGTCGTGCCAATCCACTTCTCTTTCTCGCTTCGTCATGACCGCTTCAATAACGCACCTCACTACGTTGCCTTCTTCATCAAACTCCATTTCTGAAATGATGAAATGCTTTTCTTTGTTTACTGGCTCTGCTGCTGTCCATTTGCTTTGCAGTAGCTTTTTAGGGTGAACTCGATTCATAACACTCTGCCATTCATCAGAAAAAGTTTGCTTTTCATACGTATAAACTCGCAAATGCAATCACATTTAATGTTGGAAAGTTTTTCTTCAATATCGTGTTTTTTCCAATTGGTTTGATCTGTTTTACTGACACTTCCTGTTACTTTGAGTCATGCACACAAACACAACACATCAAAAGAATGATTATGAATAAAACAACTCTTTTACTTGCTTCCGTAGCACTGGCGCTTTCCGGCGTGGCTCAAGCCGATAAGCTGGAAAATATTCAAAAATCAGGCACGTTACGTCTCGGAACCACGGGCGACTACAAGCCGTTTTCTTACTACGATGGTAAGGCGAATAGAAACAACAAAGGGGATATCACCATCCCCTTTTTCATCGGTTTGATTCGCCGAGAGCGATTACATCACGCACTCTTTTGCGGCTTGTGCTTTCTCAATGCCCTCTTCAATCAGAGATTTGGTTTCCTCGCTGCCAATGGATGACATTACTTTGTCCATCACCTTATCCACTGTCGATTCAGAAGACGCCTCCACCAAACAAGCGTACGCATTGGCAATGTGTTCTTTGGCTTCAATTAAGGCCTGCGGATCACTGAAATCCACATTCATTGCTTCTTCAACCGATGCCGCTAACTCCTCTGCTGATTCAGCAGCGTCACCAAATTGATCAAGGTTGAATGCGTCTTCTACCGATTCCATCTGCTCTTGAACTGTATCAATCGCTTTGTTTGCGGCTTCTTGTGCTTGATCAATGGCTTTGCTTGCGTCATCACAGCCGGCCAACGCCATTGCCAAAACCATTGTTGAGATTGTTTTTTTCATATTTGTTCTTCTAACAAGTGAATCGCTAATCATCACAATACGTGATTAGCCGAGAGATTTTAATTTAAGAGTTGTAAGAAGAGGAAACAGAATCGCTTTACAGCCCTAAAAAACAAAGCCGCTCTAGAAAGCGGCTTTGGTGTTTAATAAGACGTTATACGTATCAGGCAATCCTACCGTGGCTGATTGCCATCATGTCATCGTAGGTGCGCTGTAGAGCTTCAAATGTCCATTCGAAGTAAACACGACGCTCCATAAGTGGTGCAATTTGGTTAGCATCAAACGATTCGATGGTGAGATCGGAATATTCCACTTGAAGGCTATTGCCATCTGTTCCCCAATCTTCGTATTCGCGATTGCCAATGAGATCATAAAGGTTGTTGCTCAAGAAGCTGTAGACCACTAGGAATGATTGTACAGTGTCTTCGGAGAAGTTAAGCATGCTCGCAATCTGCGCCACGTCATACGACTGCTCCTTATCACCTTGGTCAATATCAAGCCTTACTAACTGTGTTTCCCACGTTGCCATTTCACCGAAGGAATCAAAGACATGTTGATTCAAAGCTTCAAAGACCTGAAAAAACTCCTGGATCATTGAGATATATTTATCAGACATAATGTCCCTTATTGTATTTAGTTAACGGACGATCTTCGCCGCCGTGTTATTGCTCACCTAGCCAGTGATGGTTAAAAGTTAGACTAAAAGTTGCAGCATTACATACTGTACGTGTCATTTTGTTGTAATTTTTGAGTGATTAGTCAACTATTAGCGTTGGTTCGTCGATTCCCATATAGTCACAAAGCTCTCGCTTAATTCGATGAAACTCTTGAATTGAGACAAAGTAATCGGCGTAATCTGTCTTACCTTTTATACCAATATGAATCGACGTAAACGCTTGAATGGTCGAGGTAACTTCAATGGTTTCATTCGCTAATGAGAACGTCACTACATGATCCATATTTAAGTAACGACCTGATTCGATTTTTAATGCTTTCGCCATCGTTGGGTCCTAATTTATCGAGATAAATTGATGTTGGGAGCAGCACTTTTAAATGAAGAGAGAAAAAGGTGCTTCATAGCAATGAATATGCTGCTCAATTGACGTGAGCCTATCATAAGCACTCGCCTTCAAAATTAGATGTAAGACGCACTTTCACTCGGATTTACTTACAGATAAAACAGTTACAAAAAATCTGACTGCAAATTAACCAACAAAGAGAGACAAGATGTTGTTGGCCTTAAAAAAAGAAAAGAGCCACTCTCTTGAATGGCTCTATCTCTCTACGTTAAAGGCTTTTTAATTTAGCGCAGCGCTCGGCCTTAAACCAACTTATAGCTTAGGCGCAGCTTCAAATTGCTTAAGGTCATCAGTAATCTCATTCCACGGTGCTTTAGAGCCCACAAAAATATGAAAGCTGGGTTTGTCACAAGGGGGATCATCAAGGATGCCTAGATGAATATTCACTAAACCGTTGTTCTTCTTCGAGTAAAGGCTAGAGCCGCAGTGACGGCAGAATGAGAGTTCGGTATTGGCGCTCTTCTGATAGGTTTGGATGTGTTCCGCGCCCTCAATCACAATCAGTTTATCCAATGCAATGCCACCCGCTGACGAGTAATCGGATCCGGTAAATTTGCGGCATTCAGAGCAATGACAATTGCCCATGTATTTGAATTCATCCGCCACTTCGAGTTTTACCTTGCCACATAGACATGAGCCTTTGAGTACTTCCATTTTTTAGTCCTCTCTTATTGGAATGACGACAACCATGCCAGTCCAATAAGACGAAATAAAGATAAGCAAATCAGGTTTGCAAAAATGGAACGAAAAATTGAGAGTCAACAGACAGATACAAGAAAGCCGAGGCTAATGCTCGGCTTTCTCTTTTTTGTTCGATCAATCTAGAACACGCAGTGCTTAGCAAAACCTGTTGCTTCGTTTGCCGTCCATTCACCTTTTGGTTTTTCTTTTAGGTCTTCACACCACTGTTCGCTACCGATGCCATCTTGCAGAACACAATGCTTCGCGAAATCAACTGCGTTGTCTGTTGTCCATTCTGTCTTTGGCTTTTCACGCATGTCTTTACACCAAGCTTCTGTACCTACTTCGTCAGAACATGCTGTTAGCGCTGTTGCCGCTAGCAGTAGCATTACCAGTTTTTTCATAAATTCAGGTTCCACTTTCAATTGATGAATGAACTATACCCAAAATATCACTGCTCGTGTTAAACCAACGACAATTTATCGACTCTCGCTCCGTAAAGGAGGCAAGATTCAACAAATACAATCTAACCACATCGATAAGTCAATGAACGTGAGTAATGAAGTTTAAAGACGACGAGCTTGAGTCAGTGCTCGAAGATTCGCAGAACCTGTACCAAAGCACGCTAAACGCAGCTCTAATGCCATTTGTTCAAAGTGCTCGACGATAGACTCTGTGCTGATGGTTGCTGCTTTTAACACCGCTCCGGCTTGTCCAACAAGGTTGGCGCCAAGATGTACCGCTTTCGCAGCTTCTAAGCCGTTATACACGCCACCGGAAGCAATTAAAGGTAAGTCTGGGTATTGGGTGCGAATTTGCTCTAGGCACTGAGCCGTTGGAATACCCCAATCACGGAACAATTCGGCTGCGCGCTGCATTTTGTTGTCTGTCTGACAGTAACCCTCAACTGCAGACCAACTTGTGCCACCAGCACCGGCAACATCAATCGCATCCACGCCAGCTTCGACAAGTTGTTTTGCTACCGTGCCACTGATGCCAAAGCCGACCTCTTTGATGATCATCGGTACATCGACGCGCTGTTTTAGTTGCTCAATCGACTTAAGCACACCAATCCAATCATGATCCCCATTCTGCTGAAAGGCTTCTTGCATAGGGTTGAGATGCACAAATAAAGCGTCCGCTTGGATAAAGTCCACCGCACGTTGGGCGTTGTCGAGACGTTGTTGGTCTCTCAGTTGGGCAGCACCTAAGTTGGAATACAAAGGCACGCCTTTAGCGAGATCACGAATGGTTTTGCCCAAACCTGAGTGAAGACTGTCTTCTAGGCTCACTCGCTGCGAGCCAACACCCATCGCAATGCCCATTTCACTCGCGGCTTCTGCCAAACGGCAGTTGATGATCTCTGCATCTTTTGCGCCGCCAGTCATTGAACTGATCAAAAATGGCAGTGCCAATGAGTGGCCAAGGAACTCACTCGAAAGATCGATGGCGTTAAAGTCACATTCAGGCAAAGCGCAATGCTCAAACTCGACATACTCAAAGCCCGCCGTTTTGTTTTTCATGTTCATGTCATGATGTAAAACAGCATCAAGATGTAAGTCTTTGCGATTAGATTGCGGAGCCATAATGTCACCCTAAAGTAAAACAGTCGCGCAGTATTGCGATCCTTGTCATTGCCGTCAATGCGAAAATTCGGAAATTGAACAATTTATTTTCCGAATCGAGCCTTGTGCGCTCTCGCTTTATGACTAAGAGAGCATATCGAGTCGCTGCGTTTAAAACACTGCGCTTCACTGCTCCATTAAGCTTGGGTAACGATTAACAATGTTGCCACTCCGATGTGCCAAGAGTGGCAGTTCTCTATGTCATTTAGGCTATTGAGTCTCGACCGATTGAATAAGCGCCACCACCGTGCTGGTTATAGGTGGCGTGAACTGGTCTGGATCATCACAGAATTGAATTCTGCCTTTCTCTTCAACATGGAAAAGCGGAATCACCAGATTGTCTTTGTGGTGCTCAAGGTAATCTTGGTAGGTAAAACTCTCACTTAGTTTGGTGTGTTTGATTTCTGCACCTTGGCTCAACAAACTGGCCATTTGGGCGTAACTAACATTGCCACCCATCAGCAGTTTGCCGTGATACTCTTCCGCAACCGAGTGTTTTTCACTGCCGTTGGTTTTGTTTTTCTGCAGACAATGTACTTTATCTTCGCCAAACTCGCTGACAAATTGCATACAAGCCATGATGTTGAAATGTTGGTCTGGCGTCAGTGCCACCACTTGACCGATACCAATTAGGTTCAAGTTGTCATCGGCGTGGCTGGAAATCGGATTGCCGTAGTAATGGTCTAGGCCCAACATGCGAACTTGGCTAATGTAGTCCCAGTTCGAATCGGTGAGCAAAACTTTGCGATCGTATCTCGCCAGCGCTTTACCTATCTCTTGCGCCACTCGGTTTGCGCCAATCAATAGGAAGCCTCTTGGCGCAGGCTCAGCCACACCCAACGCTTTAGCCATAGGACGCGCCGTCGCACTTTGCAACACTACCGTACCGATGATCACCATGAAGGTCATTGGTACTAACAGCATGGCTTCTGAAATGCCATATTCTGTTAGCTTGATGGCAAACAGAGACGAAATGGATGCTGCAACAATACCGCGCGGCGCAACCCAAGAGAGGAACAGCTTATCTTTGAAGGTTAGGTTACTACGAATGGTTGAAACGAAAATCGAAAGTGGACGTGACACCAACTGCATGAAAACAAACAGCAACACCGCACCGCTACCAAGCGCCGCGAAATCATCCAGACTGATGCGTGCCGCTAGGAAGATGAACAATCCTGTTATCAACAAGATGGTTAAGTGCTCTTTGAAGTGGAGGATCTGCTGAATGTTGATGCCCTTAGCGTTTGCTAACCACATCCCCATCACGGTGACCGTCAGTAGGCCCGCTTCCGATTCCATCTGATTAGAGATCGAGAACACACCGAGTACCACCATCAATACCGCAAACGGCTGAAGGTACTCCGGCAACCAAGCTCTACGCAAAATGGTTGCCACAGCAGCACCAGACAAAGCACCAATAATCAAACCTATCGCAATGATAGTAGCAAACACCTCAACGCTATTCACCGCATTGTGCGAAACAATAAATTCGTACACCATCACCACAAACAGCGCACCTAACGGGTCAATGAGTATGCCTTCCCAACGCAGAATATTGGCCAGTTTTGAGGTTGGCCGCACGGTTCGCAGCAACGGTACAATCACCGTTGGACCAGTAACCACGGTTAAACTGGCGAACAAGATTGAAAGCTCCCAAGTAAAATTAAGAAAGTAGTGCGTTGCCACACTGGTGGCCACCCAAGAAATGATTGCACCGACAGAGACGATGCTCCAAACGGAGCCACTAACGCCGCGAATCTCTTTAAAATTCAGGGTTAGACTGCCCTCAAACAAAATCACTGCCACCGCGAGGGAAACTAAGGGGAAAAGCAAATCCCCAAGAATCTCGTCTGGGTTGAGCCATTGCAGGAGCGGGCCAACAATGATGCCCGCTAACAGTAAGAAGAGAATGGCAGGCAAACGCATTCGCCACGCTAACCACTGACAACCTAAACCTATTACCCCAACCGCCGACAGCACCAGCGCTTCGTTGCCCACTTGCATTTATCATCACCTAATTTGTTATTGTTCTGGTGAGCTTTCACCCAAAACCGATTAACTCTATAAAAAAGATTAGTTTAGTGTGGATGCTCCGCCAGTTTTCGTTCAAATATGCGACTTCCTCTCAAATTTCTTGTTCAGTGTTGTATATCCCGTTAGCTTGTCACACAGTGAACTAAGCTTAGCTAAGTTGCTCAAAGTTAAGGATTCTCAAACAACGGATAGGGAGTGCAGCAGTTGTTTATCTCATTAGCGGTTATCTTGGCGATTTTCGCCATGCTCATCACGTTGAAAGCTGTCAGTCGAATATCGAGGCTAGAGGACGAAGTGTCTCAGCTTCATAAAGAGCTGGCAGAGCTTCATGCGCGTTGGTTTGAGAAAGGCGCATCGCCGACTTTTAAACCTGAGCAACACGATGCGCCTCAGGCACAGCATGTTCCAACGCCAACTGAAAACGCTACACAACCCAATAAACCAACGCCAGCAACGGAGTCTGAGTCGAAAGTTACACCTCTAGCAGCGAAACAAGCGCCACAGCCAATTGTTGAACCGAGCCTCCCTTCAGCCGATGAAGTTCATATCGGTGAGCTGGCGCAGAGCAGTGAATCCGTGTTCGAGAAACAAGCCAATAAACTGCTGACCAACATCCAAGAAAACTGGTTGGTTTGGGTTGGTGCGCTCGCCATGTTGATTGGTGGCGGTTACCTCGTACAAGTGATTGGCAGTCACATTGAGTTCTCTCCAATCATGCGCGTGACCATCGCATTCTCCATCTCTCTTGCTACCGTGATAGCAGGTGAATGGTTCCACCACCGTGAACAAAAATCCCCAGACCGAGCAAAACGAGCAAAAGGCTTTACCTACGTTCCTGCCGCCATTAACGGAACAGGGTTAACTGGCATCTACTGCACGGTGATCTTTGCGTTTGTCTTCTATCAGCTCTTATCACCAGGTGCATCACTGGTAATTTTAGCGGGCGCGGCATTTTCGAGCTTAGCGCTTTCTCTGCGCCAAGGGCCTTTGATGGCCGTGCTCGGCTTAATCGGTGGCTATTCAGCACCACTTTGGATTGGGGGTGCAGAGCCTAACTATTACTTACTCGCTGGTTACATCACTGCGATTTCAGTTGCCGCAACGCTACTGATGCAAAAGATCCGACACGCTTGGATTTCACCATCGATTACCGTGCCGCATATTTTGTGGATGCTGTTGCTGATTGAGAGCATGCCAATAGAACAACTTTTCTCATGGCTTGCGATCTTCCTTTCTCTGAGTTTGTACCTGCTGTTTGCGGTGCCAAGAATGGGTTGGATGCTCAAACCGCGTTACCGTCATTGCCAAGGCAAATGGACACATCCACCGACAGGTATTGCTCTCGCGATTACCTTGTTAGTGCTGTCGGCACTGGCTCGAATGTCTAGCGTTGATACCGCTGAGATGATTTACTTCTATGCCTTCTTTACTGCAATGATTTGGCTACCAGCCGTTCGCAAAACTTGGTCATTAAGAGTTTATTTACCATCGATGTTGGTGCCTTCTACCGCGGTCATGCTGCTTTCTATTGCGCTTGAATCTATCTATATGGCTGAAAGACAAACGCCAGTACTAGTCGCGATCGGCATTAGTATCCTGTTGATTGCACTGAGAACATTATTCCAGACACTCGCAGGTGACCGATCTCAACTAACGGGTATCCTCTTCCTTGTGCTCGCCCCTGGGATGACCTTGATTACCCTGCTGTACACCTACGAGTTTATGAGCCGTCATGTTTTAGGTTGGACACTCTTCACCGCTTCAATTGCGGTTTACTACGCCTTACTTGGACACAGGTTCAAAGCGCTGGCGTTGGAGTGCTCAGCCATCATGCATGCCATCATTGCCGGAACGGCTTTCGTTTGGCTGAATGACACATGGCTCACGACTGCTATTTCGATTCAAGTGGCGGTTATGGCGTTGCAAACTCAAGCCAATGTTTTCCGCCCAGCGAAGTGGGCAGTGAAAGTCGCAATGGGCATCTTAGTCGCACGTCTTACGCTGTTACCGCTTATTCCAGAGTGGCAACCTGTCAATGCGGGGCACTGGGCTTGGGTGCTGATCAGTTACCTGCCGTCGTTAGCGATTCTTGCTTACGCTCGCACTGTTTTACATCGCTCAGATACGGAACTCGCCAATTGGTTTGAAGGAGCGCTCTTACACGTCTTCTTGATGGCGGTGTTCACCCAAACCAACTACTGGCTCACAGGACAATACGGTTATCTGGGCTACATCGATTTCACTTCGGCAATTGTGTTTGCTAACCAAGCATTGGTGATGGGGTTGGTTTATAGCTATCGCAGCCAGTTCGCGCAGCAACTAGAACGCGTTTATCAAGCTTATAGCTATCTACTTTGGGGCGCTTTTGTTGTGCTGATGATGCTGCTCAATAGCCTTGAATCGCCGTTGGTGGTCAATAATGTTTCCGCTGAATCCATGCCTGTGTTCAACATGCTGTCTCTTGGCTGGCTGCTGCCTGCGGTTGTCTTGCTAGTAACCACTTATAAGCGTTGGAACACATTGCAGATCCCACGTCCTGTTGTTGCCAGCTTTGGTCTTATCTTAGCGGCCGTTTGGCTAGGTATGTCGATTCGCCAGTTCTGGCAACCTATCTCTATGACGCTAGCTCAGCCAACTGGCATGGCAGAGCTGTTTACTTACTCGATTGCTGGTTTGATTGTCGGAGGCTTGCTGACTTGGGTTGGCGCAACACGCAAAGCAATGACGATTCAACGCATTGGCTTAGCCGTACTGGCGTGCGTCGCGCTTAAGGTGTTCTTGTGGGATGTTCGCTCATTGGATGGCTTCTGGCGTGCGATCAGCTTCTTGGGTCTAGGCGCATCACTGATTGGATTAGGATGGTTATTCCAAAAACTCCACAGCTCGGTCGCAGAGCCTGTCGAGCACGCGGAATAGGGTTTGAGCTTAGAAAGAGATTCCCGACGTCGCTCCTTCGTCGCTCTCGAGAATGACCCAGAAGAGTATTGAGCGGTGGACGAATTCTAAGGCGGAATGCGTGACTGACGAAGTTCATAGAACTCAATATCCAAAGATCGTCATTCCAGAACTGAGGAACGAAGTGTCTGGAATCTCTCTTTTAATCGCGAACTAGAAAGGTGATTCCCAACTCTTTTCTGGGTTACGCAACCACCGATGAATTGAGAAGGGAATCTTGGAGTGTTCTTAAAGCGCTATTCCAACTGGGTCTATTTCAAATAAAGAGCTATTTCAACAGCGCCACAACCGTATGACGACGAACATTTGCTTGTGCATTCAGCGCTTGGAATGTCGAGCTAAACTGACCGGAAGTGGCCATAAAACCATCGAGTTTCGCATTGACATCAGCAGCACTTAACTGCTTGGATTGGCTCTGCACCGTACGCATTTGCGAGTTCAACTCACCGTGAAACGCTTTGGCTTCTTCCAAGCTGGTTTGCACTTGTCTTATGTGCTGATTCACTTTGGCGATGGTTTGCTTGATTCCATCACGAGAGCCTAAATCAAAGCTCAACTCAGCGATGCCATCCGGTTCTGATTTTAGGTTCAGAACATTCGCTTGTCCTGCAGGAAAACGATGACCTTCCCCCGTCACTAGCACCTTTTGCTGCATTTGTTGATATGCCGTATCGCGCGCTTCAAACAAAATGGTGCCGTCTTCTGCCAGTGAAGCTCGCATGCCCATCGCAATCAAACTGCGGTCGAGCATTTTCACAGTGCGCGCACCATCGGCTTGACCATCAAATTGGATCATAACCGATTGACCTTGCGGAAAGTCTAAGCGGATTTGCTCGGCTTTCTCACTCAAACGATGCACGTTCAAACCGGGGATGGAGAAACGGCGAATATCCTCTTTATCCAGTTTGAGGTGCAGTTCGTTATCAATCACTTTCTGCCCGTCAAAGCGCGCCTGTTCAACCACCTGTTTAATCGACGCTTTAGAACGTACTAACCCTTCTTGCAGACCGGGAACATTCTGCACGCCTTGGTTGACAGCTTGGGTCAAACCTCGCTTGATTTGAGTCAGCTCTTTACCGATCACTTGCAACGATTTAGAAGCGATTTGCACTACAGTTGCTTGTTGCTGACCTCGAGTAAGCTGAATGCCAGAAACGGAATAGGCTGACGCGGTGTCAGCCTGAACTTGCGTAGGACGCGGCTTGATCGCACTGCTCGAATCCGCTGAGCGGGTTGGCATGATAGAGGCTTGTTCTTGCCCACCTAAGCGTATGCTATGGGGTCTTACCTCTACTGTGCTCATCACCATACAAAACTTCCTTAAATACGATCAAACAGGTTGAGATCGTTGATCTTCACGTAGCTAGCTTGCGTTGCTTGTAACGCCGCCATGTAGTTGCTCAAACGTACTGACGCCTCACCGTAATCCAATGCCGATAAGTCACTGGTCACTTTGTCAACGAACAGCTTGTTTTCGCCGTGTGCGCTATCCATTAGGTCGAGGTTGTTATGGCGACCACCGATTTCTGTCATCGCCCCCAGTACGTTCGCCAAGGTATCATCAATGGCAGATAAGCTAGCGTCTACTTCCGCTTGAAAATGCGGACTCGGGCTCTCAAATTCTGCAATCAAAGCATCGATTTGGTTCAATACGTTATCGCCACCACCAAGCTCCAGAATCTCTTTCGCCGTCATATTGGAATCCATGGTCACGCCCTTTGCGACAGTTACCACGCGCTTGTCGCTGTTGCCATCAACTTGGTACGCACCGCCTGCATTACTCACCGCTGGCGTGTCCGTCTGAGTACCAGAAAACAGGTAGTGGCCTTCTTCGTCTTGCGCGTTGAATGAGGATTCAATCGAATCACGGTAGCTTTTTAGTTCGATGATCATGCCGCTACGGTCTTCATCGGTTAATGTGCCGTTCGCGCCCCAAAGCACCAAATCACGCACACTCTTCAAGCTCTCGTTGACCGAATCCAAATGGGTTTCTTGAGCAGAAAGTGTGGTTTTCAGATTGGCGATATTACTCTGGTACTGGCCGATCGCGCTGTTTTCACGTTCAAGGTTCAGTAGCTTTATCGACGCCATAGGATCGTCAGAAAGCTTGGTTAGTCGGTCACCCGTGGCCATTTGTTGAAGAACATGCCCCAAACCTGCGTTGTTGGTTTGCAAGCTTTGCAGCATCATTTGGCTAAATTGACTGTCACTGATTCGCATCTCGGGTTCCTTTTAGAATAACTGCAATACAGAGTCGAAAAGCTGGTTAGCGGTGCTAATGACTTTCATGTTGGCGTTATGTGCGTTAGCAAATGTCATCAGATTCGCCGCTTCTTCATCGCTGTTCACCGCACTGACGTTGTCGCGCGCGGCATGCGCTTGTTTGTTCATTGCCGCTTTAGCTTCATAATCCGCTTCTGCTTGGCGTGCTTTGATCGCCGTTTCACCGACCATTGCGGTGAACGCATCGTTTAAGCTCAGCGAGCCATAGCCAGTGACTGAAACTGGCTTATTGCTCAGTTGAATTAGGTCATTCAACACATCTGCATTACCCGGAGTGCCATCACTGGAGAACGCTAATTCTTCCGCGCTGATATCAGTAATGGTGAGGCTTTCTGCTGGGTTTGCTGGATCGTAGCTAAACAATGGCTTGCCGGGATTGCCGTTGAGATCTTGCCCTGTTGCCAGCACAGCGTTGTATTCATCCGCCAATGCTTTTGCCATGTCATCCAAAGCGACTTGGTTTGGCTTAAGCACTTCGGTTTGATAATCGTTAATCGCGCCCAACTTGCCGCCTACCGAATGGTCAATGACAAAGCTTTGCGAGGCGAAATCGACACTCAAATCCGCAAGGTATGGGTCGCTTGGATCTGGCTTCGCTGTCAGCTGACCATAATCCGATCCCATTACCAAAGGCTGACCAGAAGCGAGCGTCACTTGCATGCTGTCGTCTGGTTGGTCGGTAGTTTTGATTTCAACGATTTGAGAAAGCTCACCAATCAACGCATCGCGAGTGTCCATCAACTGCGCTGGGTTACCACCTGTGCCTTGCATTTCGACAATCTGCTTGTTTACCTGAGCAATGTTCGCCATCAAACTATTGGCATGGCTCAACGCGGCATTACGCTGCTCACTCATGTCCTTGTGCTGATTGTGAAGCGACTCGGTTAAAGTATTGAATCGGCGTGCTAACGCTTCCGATTCATTAATGATTTGCTGACGGTATGGGATTGATTCTGGTTTTACTGTGGCATCATTCAGCGCAGCATTAAGGGAATCTAACCCCGCAGAAACGCTAAAACCATCCGCACCAAGCGTGTTTTCAAGCTGGCTCATGGCGGTGGTATAACCCGCTGAATACGCCGCTAAACTGTTGGTCGACCACGTTTGCTTCACCAAGAATTGGTCTGTGACACGGCGAATGCTCGTCACTTCAACACCCATTCCAGGGCTGAGCTTGTTGTACTTACCGTCACCAACAGACGCGGTTAGCGCTTGTTGGCGGCTGTATCCGGGCGTATTGATGTTTGCCACGTTTTGCGCGGTCACATCCAACGCCACACGGTTCGCGTTTAAGCCTGAAAGGGCGATATTAACAAGGTTCATTTACAGCTCCATTTTCCTGATCAGCGGCTGAGTAAACGCGGTCGTCATTCCGGCTTCACCGAGCACTTGTTTAACAGAGGCGACCGCTTGCAGCGTGGGATTAACTGCGTCGGTCTTCATCGCGATTTCATCGCTTTCAAGTTGTGATGTACGTTCAAGGCTGACCACTTTTCCATCGTTCGCCGGAGAGACATTACGTGACTGGTCGAACGCCACTTCGCGCATTGAAGGGCTAAGTTGTTGGATCAGCATATTGGCGATACCAGAGTTCTGTTTTTTCGCCAGCTCCATCGCTAACTGCCCATCGTACATATCGCGAAACACACCTTGTTGTTGGCTAGCAAACGGGCTGTCTTTGTCGGCCAATACATCACTGCTGCTGCGCATTTGACGTAGCACCATTTGTAGAAACATCGCCTCGAATTGACCCGCAACCACTTCAAGAGCACCTTCTTGATCGCGGCTTTTCTTGATGCTCGCTAGGGCGCTGTTGTCGTGATACAGCATGGTATTGAGTTGTGCTTGATCGCCGCTCGTGTCTAACTTCATCGCTAACTCCTTAAATCACCACAAGCTCAGCATTCAGCGCGCCCGCTTCGTTCAATGCTTGCAGAATCGACATCAGATCCGTTGGCGTTGCACCTAAGCTGTTTACAGCGTTGACGATGGTGTTCAGTTCCGTGCCCGGAGGCCAAATCACCATTTGCGCTTGTTCTTCGTTTACTTCGATTTGGGTTTGATCCACGACTTTGGTTTCACCATCAGCAAACGCGTTCGGTTGACTGACTTGTTGAGATTCGGAGATTCGAACAGTCAAGTTGCCGTGGCTTACTGCCGCTTCACCAACCTTAACGTTCTTACCAATCACCACCGTACCCGTACGTGAGTTGAAGACGATTCGAGCTGGTTTACGGCCCTCTTCCACGCTCATCTCTTCTAGCATCGACATCATGGTGACACGCTGTTGAGTGTCCATTGGTGCTCGCATTTCGACGCGCGCTTTGTTGATCGCTTTCGCTACGTTTGGACCAAAGTTATTGTTGATTTCACGGGCGATGTTCTTCGCCGTTGTGAAGCTTGGTTTGCGCAGATTCAACGTGATTTCGTCACGCTGGTTAAAATCAGTTTCGATTTCTCGCTCCAACGTTGCTCCATTAGGAATTCGGCCAGCGGTTGGTGTGTTTACTTCTACTTTAGAGCCGCTTTTACCCTCGGCGGATAAGCCCCCCACCACCACACTACCTTGAGCGATGGCATACACTTCGCCATCGATACCGCGCAGTGGCGTCAGCAGTAACGTGCCGCCACGTAAGCTTTTCGCATCGCCGATAGAAGAAACTACTACGTCCAGTGTTTGACCCGGTCCCGCCATTGGGTCAACGGATGCGGTAACACTTACGGACGCCACGTTACGTAATTTAGGGTTCATGCTGTCATCAATCTGGACCCCAAATTGGCGCAGCATGTTGGTAATCGATTGAGCGGTGAATTTCACTTGGTTACGGTCGCCTTGACCGGCCAAGCCCACGACTAAACCGTAACCGACCAATTGGTTTTCTCGGATGCCCTGCACATCCACCAAGTCCATGATCGGAATTTCCACTTCGGCTTGTGAAGTGGCAGGAAGTCCCAAGGTCAGAGCCAATAGGAAAGAGGTAAAGAATGCATTAATTGGCTTCATTAGAATGGTACCCATGGGCTGTTGAAGAACTGAGTCAGCCACCCGGCTGCGTTGCTGTCGGCTAATGCGCCACGACCAGCGTAGGTAATGCGAGCATCCGCGATACGTTGAGAAGACACTTGGTTGCTGCGGTTGATATCATCCACGCGCACAATGCCTGTTAGGCGAATAAACTCGTCGCCTTGGTTAAGTCGAAGCCACTTTTCACCGCTAATGCGAAGCACGCCATTTGGTAGTACCTCATGTACCGTCACGGTGATCGCACCTTGTAATTTGTTACCTTGCGAGCTGGATGCGCTGCCATCAAAGCTGCGACTGCCATCGACACTCACACCTAGCTCATCAATGGTTTTGGTGCCAATGGTTGGCGCGGCAAAGTCTACCGTTGAGCTTTTGCCAAACTGTGTGCCCGCTTTCTTGCTTGAAGAGGTTTCTTCAGAGAGCTGCACGGTCAAAACATCACCGACTCGGTAGGCTCGGCGATCTTGAAATAACGTCATGGTGTATTGGTGACGATAAAGGCTGCCGGACTTGGTCTCTGGCAAGGTGTAATCCAACACTGGTGGCGCGTATTCCTCTGTGTTTGGTTCAGGCGGAATAAACTCATCACGACCTGCACATCCCACCAGCAACACGACGGCAACTGCCCAACTCTTCGAAAGCCATTTCATTGCTTTATCCTTCATCATCACCAATTTCTTACTTACATCGATTGCGCGACAAACTTCAGCATGTCGTCTGCGGCAGAAACCACTTTGGCGTTCATCTCGTACGCGCGTTGAGTGGTGATCATGTCGACCATCTCTTCAACTACCTGCACGTTTGAACCTTCTAAAGCGCCCTGTTTGATGCTGCCCGCACCGTCTTCGCCCGCAATTAACTCATCAGCAGGACCACTTGCTTCTGTCTCACGGAACAAGTTACCGCCAACGGCTTCTAGACCGGCTGGGTTGATGAACTTCGCCAGCGTGATTTGACCCAGTTGCTGCGGCGTTGGATCGTCAGCCGATGTGGTTGTTACCGTGCCATCCACACCCACAGAGAACGAAATCGCGTTGTCCGGGATTTGAATTTGTGGCTCTAGTGGCAAACCTTGGCTGTTAACCATCAAACCCTCTGAGTTGATGTGGAACTGACCATTACGCGTGTACATGATCTGACCGTCAGAGTTTTCGATTTGGAAGAAGCCTTGCCCCATCACCGCTAAATCCAACTCTTGAGTGGTGTTTTGTGTGTTGCCTTGGGTGAAGACTTTCTGCGTACCGACTACGCGAACACCAGAACCAAGCTGAACACCGCTTGGCAGTTCATTCACTTGGTCGACTTGCGCGCCCGGCTGACGCTGAATGCTGTAAAACAAGTCTTCAAACACCACGCGGTCACGCTTAAAGCCGACCGTGTTAACGTTCGCTAGGTTGTTAGAGATGGCAGTCATTTTGGTATCTTGAGCTGCCATGCCCGTTTTACTTACCCATAATGCTGAATGCATTGGTTATCTCCTTTGGACGAGAATCCCTTGCTGAGAGGCTTATATCGCCGCCATCAATTTGTTTCCGGCTTGCGCCAAGGTTTCTGCGGTTTTCATCATGCGAACTTGCATTTCGAAATTACGTGTCAGCGACATTACGCTCAGCAGTTCATCAATGGCAGACACGTTACTGCCCTCAATGTGCTCTGGAGAGAGCTGCACGGTTTCATCCGCTGGGAAAGGCACACCATCTACGCTATGCAGCAAGCTGTCGCTCTCTTTTTGCAGCTGGTTGATTGGTGGTTTCACCATCTTCAAGGTGCCCACTTCCACTTCTGCACCACCACCCGGAGGAATCACAGAAACGCGGCCACGTTCACTGATTTCAATCTTCTGAAAATCAGGCACAACGATTGGTCCGTTTTCACCGACAACAGGGAAGCCATTGATGCTCATTGCACCAAAGGTATCGACTTTGATGTTGCCCGCTCGGGTGTATGCTTCATTGCCAATTGGCGTTTCAACGGTAAGGTAGCCCTCGCCCATGATCGCCACATCGAGAGGACGACCGGTTTTCATGATGTCGCCAGAATCAAAACGCGTTGCGGCTGAGTTGGTCACCACCATGGTACGGCCATCAAAGCCCGCACCTTGTAACTCAACGCTGCGCACGCGTTCCATATCGGCACGGAAACCTGCGGTGTCAGCGTTCGATAAGTTGTTCGAACGTACGTGCTGAGCCTTAAGAACTCGACTCGCACCCGACGTGGCAGTAAATAACAAGCTATCCATGCGACTCTCCCATTACACCGCGTTGAACAGAGCTTGAGTCAGCTTGTCGTTGGTCGAAATGGTTTTCGCATTCGCTTGGTAGTTACGCTGCGCCGTCATAAGCGCAACCAGCTCGCTGGTTAAGTCAACGTTAGAGCCTTCTAGCGCACCCGGTGTTAAGTCACCCAATGTGCCTGTACCCGGAACACCCATGATTGGCGCGCCAGAGCTAAAGCTTTGTGTCCAAGCCGTGCCGCTCACTTTCGATAGACCTTGCGTGTTAGCGAAATCCGCAAGCACAACCTGACCTTGCAGCTGAGACTGGCCATTAGTGTAAGTCGCGTAAACCATGCCGTTGTCTTCCACTCGAACGCCCGCAAGCTCACCAGAGGTGTAACCGTTCGGGTTGTTGGTGCTCACGCCAAACGCAGCGCCAAACTGAGTACTGCCGTTCAAGCTGATATCAATGCTCATTGCGTTTGCACCTGCTGCTGGAAATGCAACATTGAAAGACCCCGTTGGAGAAGCTAGCGTGCCGTCAGTATTGAATTGAACCGTTTGAGCCGTTGCTGGCGTCGTTGGTGCACCGTCGACTTCCACGTTCACTTGCCATTCGTTATCTGATGTCTTGGTGAAGTACTGAGTTACGGTGTGCGAGTTGCCAAGTGAGTCGTACACCTTAGTTGTGTAAGAAGAGTTGAATGAGTTTGGATCGGAAGAATCGAATGGGTAAACCGCTTGGTCGACTGCCGTTGCGCTTGCGTCGAAGTTCGCCACAAAGTCCAGATTGTCGGTCGCTTTTGCGTTAAGTGAAGAGGTAGAAACCTTGATGTCGCCAACAGAGCCAGTTTGAAGATTCGCATTGTTGTCTACGCTGTAACCTTGCAACTTGGCACCGTTATTTGCGGTCACAAAGTTGTTCTTATCTGTGCCAAACACACCTGCGCGAGTGTAGAGCATCTGACCCATGTGATCTTTCGTCACGAAAAAACCACTGCCATTGATCGCCAAGTCCATTGCACGGCCCGTGCCTGTCACCGAACCATTCTTATCGAAGTTCTGAGAAATCGACGCCACTTCTACGCCGCCCGGCTGCATGCCATTGTAAACCGCGGCAAATTCTGTGCGACCACCTTTAAAGCCGTACGTTGATGCGTTGGCAATGTTGTGGCTGATGGTGTTTAACTCTGTGTTGGTCGCGTCCAGACCACTAAGTGCGATGTTAAAACTCATAAATAACCTCTGATTTCCTTATTTGGTTAAGCACCAAACTGAGTGATTTGATAGAAAGGAACGTTGCCAACGCCTTGAACATTGACCAGTGCTGCGCCACCTGAGCTAGGAATACGAACCTGCTCAACCGTGCCTGCCAGCAAAACATTTGGGCTCTTTTGCCCTTCTTGAACTTCCACCGCGACGGTGTATTTACCCGGCTTCAAACCGAGCTCTTCGGGATTAATCGAGAACTCAACGTCACCCGCACCATGTGCACCTAAAGGCACTTTGGTTGATTGGCCGAACTCATCTTTAACGACTAACGTCACTTGGTTCGAACCGTGTTCTAGCTCAACCTTGCCGCTTTGTACGCCTTCACCAAGTTCAAATTCGTTTGAAGAGACATACACGGTTTGACCAACCAAACCTGCCGTTGAAAGCACCTGCATGTTGTCGAGCAATACCATGCTGTTTTGCATCAGCATCGACATGTTTTCAGTACTTTGAACTTGCGAAAATTGCGCTAGTTGGCTGACATACTCAGTACCATCGAGCGGGTTAAGTGGATCTTGGTTTTGAATTTGCGCCACCATGAGCGAGATAAACTCGTTTTGCAGTGACGTTGCACTGTTCATATCCGATGGGTTCGCAGAAATGCCGCCGGTATCACCACTAGCGGTCGTTGCGACAGGTGCGTCAGAAGAGAGCGCAGTGTATTGTGCAAGACTCATTAATTACCCTGCCCTAGTCGAAGCAGACCTTGCTGCATGCTTTTCACATTCGTCAGCACTTCCACGTTAGTTTCAAAGCTGCGCGTTGCGGACATCATGTCGGCCATCTCTGACACCACATCAATGTCTGGGTAGTACACGTAGCCTTCGTCGTTCGCTAACGGGTTGTTAGGTTCGAAGCGTTTTTCTGCCTGACCCGCGTTCTGCACCACATCCACAATGCGCACTTCCGCATTCGGATAAACACCGTTTTCCGTCGCCATCTGCGTTTTCTGATACACAGTGGCAAACACAGGTTTCAGTGCTTTGTAGGCATCATCCGGATTGGCAGACACCGCGTCGGCGTTGGCAAGGTTACTGGCTACCGTGTTCAGACGAACGGTTTGCGCCGTCATCGCCGAGCCAGTGATCGAATAGATATCAGTAAATGACATGTTTAACGTCCCTCAATCACTTTCGCCAAGCCACTGAATTTCATGTTGAGAAACGTCAGGCTGGTTTGAAAGTCCATGTTGTTTTGCGTGAACTTGGCTTGTTCAACGCCCAGTTCCACAGTGTTGCCGTCTTTGCTGTTTTGGTAAGGCACCGAATATTGCGCCTCAACCTGAAACTTCGGCACCGGTTTGTTCACACTGCCCGCTGACATTTGATTCATCACGGTGGTGAAACTTAGGTCCTTTGCCAAGTACCCTGGGGTATCAACATTTGCTAGGTTACTGGCGAGGACTTTGGTACGCTGAACGCGAAAATTGAGTGCCTCTGGATGTACACCTAACGCATTTTCGAATGTGATCGCCATGCATCTTTCCTTAAAATCGGCTCGAATACACCGAATAACAAAACAAGATGCATGCCATGAAATTTAGCTATATATATCAATGAATTACAAACAAGGAAGGAAGCCTCGCTTCCGGTTTACGGAAACCATTCAAACCAAGGGGAAAGGTCCATTTCCCTCAATCATGCTGCTTTGTGGTTTGGTTTTGAGTGCAAGCTCACTTAGTGCTTTAGCGAATGAGAAAAACCTCACCGCAGACGAGTTAAAAGCCATCGTCGGCGACCAATTTGAGCGAGAGGTGGCGCAAGTGGCACACTCTCGCCAATGGGGTGCTTACCAACTCGACTATCAAATATGGGTGCCAGGCTCTGCCAATCACCTGCCTTTTTGTGACACACCTTTGGCAATCGCAGGACGCGATAATCGCCCGCTGCCTGTTGGTAATTTAAAACGTGCGGTCAGTTGCGAAGACGTTAGCTCTCCATGGAGAATTAATGTGACCATTAAATCGGCGGTGACACTTCCCGTTCTCGTTGCCACCAGTACGATTGGACGTAACGAATCCATCTCAGCCTCGAACTTAAAAACTGAAACGCGCACAATTTCACGCCAAGACGATTTCTTCACAAAAGCAAACCAAGCCATTGGGCTTGAAACCACCCGCCGCATTCGAGCAGGCCAAATCATTGCCCCTACCAACTTAAGTTCGCCGCCATTGATCGAGAAAGGCAACGAAGTGATCATCATCGCCAGCAAGGATGGGTTTAGTGCCAGCACCAAGGGAGTCGCCTTAGAACAAGGCAAGAAAGGTCAGCAGATTGAAGTAGAAAACATCAGCTCTGGCAAGGTGATACGAGCGGTTGTGACAGGGCTAAACCAAGTGCATACCCAATTTTGATTTTGGACTCAGGTTATCATTTTTCGATTTAGATGCTCGTCAGCGTAGGTGAACTTCGAGTACAAAAATAAATATTTAATGTTCATCACACCCTAGTCGCCTATTCGATTTAGAACATGATGATTGAGGACAACAGCATGAAAATCGACAAGGTCGCGGGCGGTCATGTCCCACAAACTAAATTCCAGCAGGCGAGCAAAAAGCCAGTCGACACCGTCGCACAGAGCAAGATTAACGAGCCTACATTCCAAGCGAATACAGCCGCGATCGATCGCGCTCAAGCTGAAATGAAATCCTTACCAGACGTAGACATGGTGAAGGTTGAACAAATTCGTAATGCGTTAGCTCGTGGTGAACTGAATCTAGATACCCAAGCATTATCCAAAGCAGTAATGCAATTTCACACTGGTCACGAGTAACACAACGCACTAGGAGTCATGCATGGCAACGACGGCATCGCAGCACATTCAGAAGTTTGTTCGCTCTATCGCTGAAGACGTCAAACTCTACCAGCAACTATCGGGGCTGATTCAGCAGCAAAAAGCACTGTATTTGAAGTTCGATGGTGAGGCGCTAAACGAGAATATTCAAAAACAAATGCCGATTTTGAATCAACTTGGTCGTTCTGCAAGTGAAAGAAGCCAGTTAATGCGCAAACTCGGATTGCCTTGTAATGAGACCAGTGTGAATCGTATTTTCAATGCCTTGCCCGCCAAGATTGGTACGCAAGCGAGAAAACAATGGACGCTGTTGGGATCCTTGGTGAAACAATGCCAAAAGGACAATCAGAGCAATGGCCAAAGCTCTGCAGCGTTCCAAGAGTTAGTCAGTCAACTCAAACAACCTGTGCAACACACTTATGAAGAGCGTTCGTTCTAAACAACGATTCTCGCTTTGCCTACAGAGTCTTCCGCCATCCCGGTCGATGACTGTAGGCTTTTTTGTTTTTTGCTGGAGCTTCTTGTCTCCATTGACTTTGGCCAAGCCGCACAACAAAACCATCGAGCAACAATTTCAAGTACTCGCTCCTTACCAAACACAAATTAACCAACGTCTCGATTCCGTTAGCCCGCTACTCGATCATATTTTTAAGCAGCTTAAGCAAAAATCTCTGCCCGCAAACTTTGTACTGGTGCCGATGCTGGAATCCTCCTACAACCCCAAAGCCGTCTCGCACGCCAATGCTGCGGGCCTCTGGCAGTTGATCCCTGCGACGGCAACACGTTTTGGTTTGCAAGTAACGAATAGTCAGGATGAGCGTTTTGATACCAAAGCCAGCACGAAAGCCGCATTGGCGTATTTGGCGTTTTTGTATAACAAATTTGATCAAGATATCGCGCTAACCCTTGCAGCTTATAACGCAGGTGAAGGGCGTGTCGCTAGAGCGATAAAGAAGGCTGGCAGTCGAGATTTCAAAGCACTCACATTGCCGAAAGAGACTCAGCAATACGTCAATCGCTTTTACGCGCTGGAACGTTTGGTCAATATTCAGGAACTGCGCACCGATTCTTTCCAACCACTACTTTTGTTTGCGAACCATTCCTCGACCTACACCGAACCGCTTATAGACCTTAGTCGATTGCCCCCACTCGTGGAATTGTGAAAATTCTCACTAAAAGCTACCAATGTCAGAAGCACGTAAAAACACAAGATCCTATTCCGCCAATTTACAAACTCGTGATCTCGATGCAAACGCGTGCATAAAAGTTACGGTAATGTATCTCAAAGATAAGAAAGAGCAGTGGTTTGCTGATAATTTACCAACTTGCACTTGTATATTGCCTAGATATCCATCACATTACGCGTGCAAACAAAGTGAAAACCGATAGTTAGACCTATTAATTATTTACACAACAAATATAAAACAGCTATTGTTTTCACAGATTGATACAAAAAAAACAGAATATCGAGATGACGCTTCGCTTGCGCGTCTGGAATAAGTCCGGGTTCCGGGGGGGAGCTCGGACTTTTTTATTGACTGATGTTTACAAATTGAAACGTTAAAAAGCCGTTTCGTAAACGAAGACCGGAAATTTGAGAAGAGTGAAGAGTACTGTCGCCCAATAAGTGTGAACTATAGAAGCTCTTTCGAGATTAACTGGAGCAAGAAGGTTTCGCGTTCGATGCTCATGCCTTTCTTCGGGCTTTCTGCCATCGTCTTTTCATTGTGCGCGATCGCGTCGTGTACATTCATCCAAACTGGGCGCATGCCATTTTTCACTTCGTAATCCTCATAAGACGTTTCACCCAACTCACGGTCGATCTTGCACGTGTAGCAGTATGACTTCATGTGCATCACATCCGCATCGTCTTTGTACCATGGACGAAATTCTTCGAAGATACCGAAAGGCTTGATGCTGTGAATGTTCTTCGCACCGGTTTCTTCTTCCAGCTCACGTACCAAACCTGCAATCACATCCTCACCGTCATCGATGCCACCGCCAGGCAGCGTGTAATCGTGATAACGCTCTGTGTAAAGAAGCAGGACATCTTCACCGTCTAATACAATGGCGCGCGCCGCATTGCGTTGGAAGATGATTTTGTCATCGAGATGCTCGATGTCTGGGTGCGTAGTAGTTTTCAAATGTCTCATCGCAGATTCCGCTGTGAATGTTTTGCGCGCATACTACCGAAATTCATGCGCATTCCCAAGTTTCAATTTGAGGTCTATTGAAACAACTTTCACTGAACAGTGAGCGAATTCTAAGATTGCACATAATTCCCTTACAAGCTTCGTGCTTTTAACAAACATAAGACAATATTTTTCTGAAACTCTCCTATAATCAACACACTACTCGTTAATCCCATGCGGAGATCAAGAATGAAAAAGACAACTTTAGTAACGGCAGTGGCAGCAGCGATGGTGTTGGCAGGTTGTTCAACTTATGAAGGTGCAACTCGCTCAAATGAATACACAGCAGCAGCAAACCCAGCAGCGGTATACTGCGTGCAACAAGGCGGCGAGCTAGATACTGTTACAGAAAATGGCGAGCGTGTAACGTACTGCCAATTGTCTGAAAACGAACGTTTTGAGCAATGGGAATACTACCGCAACAATCATAAAGAAGATGGCGAATCGTAAACACCGTTAACATTTGCGCAATCTAAGATTACATTATTATCAATAAAGGAGCTTGGAGCTCCTTTTTGTTTACCGTAAATTCCCATACTTTCTGGTACTTACTCCTTTATCCATCAGCCTTACCGCACAGCGACACGATATTGAACGGCGTTTTACTCCTGACATTCCTCTGACATTACTTTCCAACCGGTCAATAAAATTTCTCGCCCACATCACGAAATTTCACGTTTTTTCCACATTTTTATTGGAGCGGGTGGCCAGGATGAAAACAGATACTGTCAAACAAGCCGAATCGGCACAATCCAACCTTGTTGCTGAAAACTCAAAAGTGACTGAAGAGTCAAAACGCATCATCTACAAATCGATGTTGAGTGCGTTGACCATCGTTGCAATTAGTATTCTAGTGAACTTAAGTATCCGCGTGGATTACGTTTTACTAGGCTCAACCTTGGGTGAAACGTCCGTCACTGAAACATTGCAATTGATCATGCTGGCCGTTGCGTCTTGGTCTTTCTTCCGCGTATCTAGACAAGAAAGCCATGTATCCCATGCTGCCATTCTTATCTCAGGCTTCTTCGCTGTATTGATGATCCGTGAGATGGATTACTGGTTCGACATGATTCACCACGGCTCTTGGGTATTCCCTGCTCTTGCAGTAACAGCGCTGGCTTGTGCGAAAGCTTACCAAGGCGGTAAAGGTACCGTAAATGAAATGGCAACCATCTTACAATCACCATACATGAAGCTGCTTATCGGCTCGGTGATCTTATTATTGGTGTTCTCTCGTCTATACGGAATGGGCAGCTTCTGGCAGCACGTAATGGGTGAGCACTACGTACGCGATGTGAAAAACATCTCGGAAGAAGGTATTGAGCTACTTTGTTACAGCTTAATCGCGCTCAGTGCGGTACGCACACGCCGCGAGCTAAAACGTCAATAAGTTACGCTCGCTGACCTAGGTATTTGCCTCAGGATCAAGTCGCAGGTTCAGCGACGTAAGAATCGGATGGAATACCGCTAGCGCTTGCTCTGCGGCATAAACAGAATCATCAAAGGCTGTCATTTCGATGGCCTTTTTCATATCTGCAATTTGCCTTTGAACATATTGTTCTAACTGCAACACTTGCAGCCTCTCTATAGCTCGACGAGCGATTGCTAATGGCTTTGCTCGTACCTCAGCCAAATCACGCTTAAATACGTCACGCTTTACGCCTTCTAGATACACTCGGTAGGTCGTAAGCTCATCAAACAGCAGAAACGCCTCAGCTAACACGCCTGTATTAGGGTAAGGCACACTAATGTGTTTAGACACTTTGAGGGGAATATTGAGGTGAACCCCCATTTCCTCGCAGCGCGATTTCAACACTCTCAATAGGCCTTGTTCGTCCATCAGCGTTTGAATCTCAATAATCCGTTCCAAGTGGTAGTCATTGGAAAGCAGCGTGACTTCAATGGTTTGGCCTGTTTGACAAAGGCCACTCTGTAATAGTTCTGCGGCGGCATTCTGCATGTTCTGCACCGTGTTAAGTGAACGGTTCTCGATGATCACTTGCTGCTCTGGAAAGTCGACGCCTTTTACCTCCATCAGATGACGAAAGTAACCGTACATTGCATCCGCTTCAGATACTGTCTGACTTTGAGTTATCCCGCCACAGAACACCAATGCCGTAGTATCAAAGCACAGCTCGTTTAAAACATTAGACAATGCTTCAACACGGGAGCAGCCCTCAGCGCTTAGCTTATCGTGTACCAAGCGTTTACCCAGAATGATCACTACTTTGTTTAACTTCATTACCGAGATCTCAATTACTCATACTTTAGAGAACAATTTGTATACAAAATTTTGCTTTGCCAATACCCTCTCAGGCATTAACATCTAATTAACAATGTCATTCTAGAGACCTGAATAAAGGTCCGTAGAGAAAGGAAGTCAATTATGCTGTCGATTTTCGATATTTTTAAAGTCGGTGTCGGTCCATCCAGTTCCCACACCAATGGCCCAATGCTCGCAGGTTACCATTTCACTCAACTACTTAGCGACTCTATGGCGAAAGTGCACAAGGTGCAAGTTGACCTTTATGGTTCTTTATCGCTGACAGGCAAAGGTCACCACACTGACCGTGCTACCGTACTTGGCTTGATGGGCAACAAACCCGATACCATCAAGATGACCAGTGCCAAGAGTGCACTGCAACATACCATTGAACATGGCACGCTCTCTGTCGCTGGCGTGCATGAGATCGTGTTTAGTTATGATCACGATATCGTCTTCCACAGCGACAACCTCCCATTGCATGAAAATGGCATGACCATTACGGCTTTTGATGCTGTTGGCGATCAAGTCGCGTTTGAGACTTATTACTCCATTGGCGGTGGCTTTATTGCAACCGCGGCCGAACTGGAAAACGGCAGCAGCGAAGCGGAAGTGCAAGTGTGTTACCCGTTCAAATCAGCCGATCAAATGCTAGAGAAAGCAGAACAAAACGGCTTGAGCTTGGGCGGAATGATCCTGCAAAACGAACGCGCGTTTCGTGAGCAGGAAGAGATCGATCAAAAAGCTGAGCAGATCTGGAAAGTGATGTCGCTGTGCATGCAACGAGGCTTTGATACCGAAGGCATTCTAGAAGGCGGGTTGAACGTAACTCGCCGAGCGCCAAACCTACTCAAAAAACTCGAAGCCAATGCGGCAGTCGAGAACGATCCAATGGAGATCATGGATTGGATTAACCTGTTTGCTTTCGCAGTGAGTGAAGAGAATGCTGCAGGTGGTCAAGTAGTGACGTCACCAACCAATGGTGCTGCCGGTGTTATTCCTGCGGTACTGATGTACTACCACCGCTTCATCAAAGAGCTGGACAACAAACAGTTGAAGGACTTCTTAGCAGTCGCGGGGGCGATTGGTATTTTATACAAAACCAACGCTTCTATTTCCGGTGCAGAGGTAGGTTGCCAGGGTGAAGTCGGGGTTTCGTCTTCGATGGCAGCAGCAGGCTTAACCGCACTGCGCGGTGGCAGTAATGAACAAATCTGTATTGCCGCAGAAATCGCCATGGAGCATTCGCTTGGCATGACTTGTGACCCAATTGGTGGTCTGGTTCAGGTGCCGTGTATCGAGCGAAACGCGATGGGCGCGATGAAAGCCATTAACGCATCACGCATGGCACTGAAACGCACCAGCAAATGTCTTATTTCATTAGATAAAGTTATCGAGACCATGTACCAGACTGGTAAAGACATGAATAAAAAATACCGTGAAACATCACTTGGTGGTCTGGCAGTGATTCATATGGCGCCACCATGCGAATAGCATACTTTACATCAGCTATTGCTAATTAATAATTCTCATTGTTGGCGGACAAAATTCCGCCAACGTCTTCTTTCTTACGCCCAAATTACACCATCTCCTGCCCCACTCTCTATTGCATATTATTTCAGCGACATTTCAAAACCTTAAAAACCACCTCAGAACAATCATCTTATAAATTGTTACTTTTTGGTCATTTATTCACGTAATTTCTAGTTGATCTAGAACAACACATTAGTAACGCAAACGTTTCGCATTAGAAATTTTGGTGCATTAAATTCGTTTTATGCGACAATTGTTTCAATATGTAACATAGCGTTTAAGTAACATTTAACAGAAATAATAACTACCTTTCTCGCAATAGTTAGTATTTAATTATGTGGAATAAACTAAATAAATCTATGATGTTCTGCCAAATGATGTTTGGCTTATCATTTTATGGCGTGTTGGTCAGTCTAACGCGTTTTTTCTTAGAGGATCTGAATTACAACGAAGCTGATACCATGATGATCGTGGGTGCCTTTTCGGCGATTGGCCCCCTATTTGCGATTGCTGGCGGTTTCATCGCTGATAAATTTTTAGGTGCTTACCGTTCTCTATCGATTGCCTTCCTAGCATTCGCATCTGGTTACGTACTGCTTGTTCTTGGGGCTTCGGTAACCAACGTACCGCTTTCTATGTGTGGTATCGCACTAGCAAGTTACGGCCGTGGTTTAATGTCACCTTCTTACCCTAGCCTGTACAAACGTACCTTTAAGTCTCAAGAAGATTTCGAGAAAGGTTATCCAATCAACTACTCAGTGAACAACGTGGGCGCTTTCCTAGGTCAATACTTGTTCCCAATGATTGTGCTGATCATCGGCTTTAATGGTGGTTTCACTATTTCAGCAGTGATGGCTGGCGCAGCATTGATTATGCTACTTGTGTTCCGCAAAGGGTTGGTTGGCGTTGCTTCTGATCTGGATCGTCAAAGCGTAAGCATGAGGAACTGGATTTTCTTCGCGATCATCTCAGCGGCAATGATTGCACTGGTATTCTTCATGTTCTCTAACATGGATATCGGTCAAAACATCGTTTACGCCATCGGCGGTGCTGCGATTCTTTACTTTGTTTCTTTGATGTTGAAAGCAAGCAAAGCGGAATCATTGAAGATGGGTACCATCCTTATCGTTACCTTCCTAACCACGTGTTTCTTCGTTTACTACGGTCAAATGATGACTTCAATGAACATGGTAGCGATCAACACACTAAAAGGCTCTCTGTTTGGCTTCATTCCACTAGAGCCTGAAGCTGCAATGGCAATGAACCCGCTATGGTGTATGGTTGGTGGCCCTATTGTTGCTGGCTTCTTTGGCATGCTAGAAAAACGCGACATTCACCTGTCAACAGCAACTAAGATTGCATTGGCATTCGTGCTAACCGCTATCGCATTCGGCATCCTAACCTTCGCGGTAACGACCGTTGGCGAAGACGTCATTATCATGCCTGAGATCTTCCTAGCGATTCACTTCTTCCAAGCGATCGCAGAAGTTATCGTAGGTTCAATGGTCGTAGCATTCATCCTATCGGTTGCACCTAAGCACATTGAGAACTTCTCTGTAAGCTTGTTCTCTGTAGCTATCGCGCTAAGTGGTATCGTTGGTGCCGCGTTCTCGACTTCTATCGCACTAGAAAAAGGTCAAGAGATCACCCAAGAGATCGTACAACACGTTTACGGCGAATACTTCCAACTGCTGACTATCCTAGCGGTTGTGATGGTTGCGATTGCCTTGGGCGCATCATTCATCATTCGTAAGATGCTTGAAGCGGCAAAACAAAGCGAAGCTGAATTGGAAATGGTTGAGCAAAACTAATTACCCATTTCACTTAAACACAAAAACGGAAGCCCAGTAGCTTCCGTTTTTTTATCGACAGAGTTTGTTATCAAAGCGCAATTGCTACGCTATAAGCGTTACCATTAAGTAAGCGTTTAATGCCAATACCAAAGAAACAATCACCACACCAGCATAAGACACCCATTTGTTGTTTTTGAACTCCCCCATCAAGCGTTCACTGTTGGTAAAGATAAGCAATGGGATAATCGCCAGCGCAATACCGAAGCTCAACACCACTTGGCTCATCACCAAGATATCTGTGGTGTTCATACCCAAACCAATCACCACAAACGAAGGTGCCATAGTAATAAAGCGTCTAACCCACATTGGGATAGAGAAGCGCACAAAGCCTTGCATCACCACCTGACCTGCCATTGTACCAACGACGGTAGAAGACGAGCCTGAAGCAATCAACGAAACACCAAACAACACAGAAGCAGCTTTACCTACCAATGGCGTTAGCGTCATATATGCTGTTTCAATTTCCGCCACATGTTGGTTGCCTGAGTAATGGCGTTAGCGTCATATATGCTGTTTCAATTTCCGCCACATGTTGGTTGCCTGAGTAATGGAAGACCGCAGCTGCCATCGCCACAATTGCGATATTCACAAAGCCTGCAATCACCATCGCAATCAACACATCAAAGCGAGTGGTACGAAGGCGAGTTTTTGTGCTTTCACCGTAACTGTTTTTGAACAATGCTGAATGAAGATAAATCACATGAGGCATCACTGTTGCGCCAAGAATACCGGCAGCCAGGTAGATTTGGTGCGAATCAGTAAAAGTTGGAGTTAGCAGACCTTTGACCATTTCACCGCCCGCAGGGTGCGCAAAAAATAGTTCAGCAATGTAGATAACCGCCACCAACATCAAAAGTGAACCAATCACCACCTCTAGTGGTTTTTGACCTTTCTGGTTAAGCATCAGAATCATCACAGTAGCAACTGCAGTGATCATCGCTCCTTCCATCAAGCTGATGCCAAACACCAACTGAAAGCCCACGGCCGCACCGATAAACTCGGCAAGATCTGTCGCGATCGCAATGATTTCCGCTTGGATCCAGTAGAGGCCTACTGCCCACTTATTCGGTAGGTGGTCACGTAAATGCTCTGCGAGATTTTTGCCTGTGACAATACCTAGCTTGGCGGATAAATACTGAATCAACATCGCCATTAGGTTCGCCCATAACACTACCCAAAGTAGCTGGTAACCAAATGAAGATCCCGATTCAATATTCGTCGCAAAATTGCCTGGATCGATGTAGCCAATCGCCGCAATAAATGCAGGACCAAGCATCATTAATTTACGTTTGACTTTGATAAAAGCCGGAACATTTGATACTGCCGCGTCCTCTAACTGTATGGATGCATAATTTATCGATACATTACTCATAGCGGTATTCCTCTCTATTGATAATAGAACCACACCCAAAACTAAATGATAATCAATATCATTTAGTTTTCTAAAAACGGTAAATAATATTTCAGCAATTATTTATTAGTTCTCGAGAAACAAAAGCTATCAAAAAATTTTTATTCGGTAGAAACAACAATGCCGCGTTAGACGCGGCATTGAGGCTGAGCTTGATTCTATGTTTTGTCGTTTAATCGCGGCGGCCACGTAATTGAATCGGTTGATTAGAGGCGTCGGTTTGAATGACCACACCACCGTTAGTATTTTCATTTCGGCCCTGAAGTGCTAATTCAGAACCCACACGTCTAACTTCAATTCGGTTTTCTTGACTCATTGTCATATCAATTGCCCCTGTAAAGGATCCATCACTAGCGAATGCCACATTTACACAACAAACCATTAGGCCTAGTGCGATTAGTTTTTTCATACTCCACCTCGATATCTAATTACATCATTTCGATGGAGAGACTTTAGCAACGTACGTTTTGTAGCACGAGGAAAACCCAGATTTACCAAATGGAAATTCTCATTAAAAAGCGCTTTTTACCAGAAACTTAGAATTGACTATCACCTGTCTTTTATTACGAAAGGCGGAGTTATGATGCCATAGCAACATTGGCTGGAGTAGAAAAATGACAATCAATCTGGATATGCAAAACGTCTTGGTGTTAAAGCGTATGTATGAGTTACGTAACATGCGTTTAGTGGCAGAATCCCTAGGAAAAACATCTGGCGCCATCAGTAAAAATCTCACCAAAATGAAAGTGAAACTGGATGACCCCCTTTTCATTCAAACCAAAAATGGTTTTGAGCCGACCTCCTTTGTTGAAGCCAATATGCTGCACTTCGAGCAGATATTAACGAGTCTCGATGCAATTCAGCCCCAAGAATTTTCACCAGACCTTTACACCGGAGAAATTATCGTCTTCTCAAATACACTCTTTTGGGACCGATACGGTGATAAGCTCTATCTCAAACTACTCGAGCACGCTAAAAATGCGAGCTATAAATTTTTAAGATGGGGAGCAGATACAAAGAACCGCATCATAGATGGAGAGAACGCAGTTGCGATTCATTACTTCGATGAAGACCTTCCCCAGTCTATTGCTCAGCAAGAGTTAGGCAAGGGCAAAGCAGTATTCTTCGTTAGAGAAGGTCATCCAGCTCAAGACTTCCAGTCCCTAGAAAGTTACCCATTTTTGCTATTTAACACACCTGGCTGGAACGATCACAAATACCCATTATTGGATCGTCTGAAGAACATAGGCTTTGATGTGCAGCCCAAAATCGAGGTAGAGCACCCTGCAATGATCCACAGTATCATCATGAAAACTGATCACTTCGGTATCACCATGAGCGGTCATGTTCCCGAATGTTGTCGAAGTATTGATCTACCAAATGGACTCGAACTTGGCGTAAGTTTTGTGATGAGTTGTCGTCGCTCACAACAATATTCCCCTAAAACCAAGTGGCTTTTTAACGTAATTCAATCGATCATCAACCAATATTCCAGACAAGATTAGAACTTGATTTCACCGAGCACACCAAGTGTGATGGCTTGTTGGTGTTTGTTGATGTATTCAATATCCTGCAAATACGCTCGGTGATGACCTTCTTCCAAATTAGCTTGGAACTGAGTATCACCGCTGGCGGCCATTGCGCGCATGTGATCAACTAAAGCCGTCAAACGTAATGTCATCATTCCTACTAATTCTTCACGCTCTAATCGGCTGCAACCATAGGCATCGCAAAAGATCTTCGCTCGACGAATTTGCTCTTCCAGTGTACCCATTTTGTCATTTTTATCGGTTTTGAAGGGTGCCCAACCGTAAATCGAAAAAGCAATATCCCAGATACGTGGGGCTGGGTGCGCCGTATCAAAATCAAATACCCCCACTACAACATCGTCTTCTAACGCCACGTTATAAGGCATGAAATCACCATGACAGATCACCTCTTGCGGCGAGCGGGCGGGTAGCATCCAATGATGCACATCTTGTGTATTTTTCTTGAGGAAACTTTCTGATGCATCATGAAAACGACGAAGCAACTTTGCTGCAGATTTCAATGCGGTCAGTGAGGCAATTTCACCTTCGAGCGGGTAATTGTAGGTTTCTCCTTCCACGAAAGTCAGTAGCTCTTTTCCACCCTCAATTGCAATCGCCTTTGGGCATGCCGTAAAGCCATGACTATGTAGGTGTTGGAGTAATTGATGAATTGTCATTGTCCAATGACTGGCAGGTCGACTGACTCGATCGCCCTTGCGATAAATGGCATTCTCCCTGCCCCCTTCTAACGCTTCCATAACAGCTCCTTGATAGCTAGAGCACGAGCTCCGTGAGTGATGACGACATGAAACGTACTCGATCATCTTAGCACTCGAATTCTACTCATGAAGGCTGATAATGTTTCAGATTGTTAGCTTAATCGCAGTCATTATTTGTCTTGTGATTGAGCCCTAAAATTGCGCTTATAAACTTTGCATAACCCAATCAACAAAAGCTTTCACATGAGGCTTTTCTTCATCTCGAATGATCATGTGATGAGCTCCTCGACTTGGCATCGACCACTCACCGACTTTCACTAATGTGCCTTGCTGCAAGTGATCTTCAACGAGCAAATCACGCACCAACAACACGCCAAGCTGATTCACAGCAGCTTCAATGGCGAGCAAAGAGTGCTCGAATTCCCCCGTTAGTTTTATGCTTGTGCCTTGATATCCTTGCTGTTCCAGCCAACATTGCCAAGTTTCCTGATAGCCACCCGTCGCGAGCTTTGGTAAGCGAATCAAATCGGCCAAATCACGGACAGGATTGAGATGCAAAAAGCCTGGGCTTGCCACAACGATCCAGTTTTCTCGCGTCAGTTGAATCGCTTGTTGGCTTTGCCACTCTCCATAACCATTGATGATCTCCACATCCGCAATATCGCTGTTACTTGGCATCGCGTTAGCCGTAGTAGAGACTTTGAAGCTGATTTTAGGATGTTGACGGTGAAAGTCTGCCAAGCGCGGCATGAGCCATTGAGAACAGAAGCTGTGTGCCACATGTAACGTCAGTAGTGCTTGTTGTTGTCTAGAGAACAGGTGCTGAGTTGCCGCAGATAAGCTTTGGAAAACATGACTTACCACAGGTAAATATCCATGAGCAGCTTGAGTCAGATTGAGCTGGGCGCCATTACGTTCAAATAAGGTAGCATCCAAATACACTTCGAGGGATTTAACTTGCTGACTCACCGCCGCACGAGTGACATTGAGCTCCTCTGCCGCCTTGGTGAAGCTTTGCAATCGAGCGGTCGCTTCAAACGCTTTCAGAGAATTTAATGGCGGTAGGTTTTGCATATCAGGCTCCAGACAAACTAGTAGAAGATACTATGACGGAGCTGTGACAAATTAATGAAGGGAAACAAAAAAGCCAGCGTCAAACGCTGGCTTTCAAAGTCACTGATTCAATAACGAATTATTGAGCAGCTTCTTCAGTTTGGTATTGGAAAGCTGGAACAACAACTTCTACACGACGGTTCTCTTCACGACCTTCGCGAGTTTCGTTGCTAGCTACTGGGTTAGCTTCACCCATACCTTTAACAGTCATGCGGTCTGCAGCGATACCTTCAGCTTGGAAGTGCTCAGCAACTGCTTGTGCACGCTTCTCTGTTAGCTGTTGGTTGTAAGCTTCAGAACCAGTTGTGTCACTGTAGCCGTTGATTTCAACTTGAGCTTGTGGGTAAGTGTTCATTAGCTCAACAGTACCGTTGAACGCAGAAGCGTCTTGTAGTTCAGCGCTTTCTAGGCCGAATTGTACTGTTGTAGATTGAGCTGGGTACTCGTTCTCAACGATGCGAGTCGCTGGACGAGTTTCAACTACTTCTTCTTGAACTACTGGCTCAGAACCGAACTTGTAGTTGAAGCCAATACCGAAGAAGTCAGCATCCATGTCGTCGATGATGTCATCAGACATGTCTTGGTAACGTTGGTACTCAGCGCGTAGGCTCCAGTTGTAGTTGATTTGGTATTCAGCACCTAGAGAGCCAGTTGGTACGAAATCTTTCTCGTCACCAGCCATCATGTACGCAGCACCTACTTTAGCGAATAGGTTCCAAGAATCATTTAGTGGTAGGTTGAACTTAGGAGCAAGAGTCAGTGCCCATAGGTCACCATCAACTGTGTTTAGGCCAGCTTTGTTGAAGTTAGCAGTGAAGTTACCTAGGTAATCTACGCCGTATTCAGCAGCTACGTATTCGTTGAAGTTGTAACCGATGTGCATGCCAGCAGCAAAGCTGTCGTCATCACATGGCGCGTCTAGGTGGCATGCGTCGTTAAGAGCGTTGTAACCTAGCTTACCGCCGATGTAAGTGTCAGCAAGAGCAACATTCGACATTACGCCACCAGCTAGAACAGTAGCCACTACAAGAGCGATTTTTTTCATTATTTTTACCTTTAATGCGAAGGTGACCCGACTACTCTCTTACCACCTTAAAGCGGTCATCACGACAGTCAGTACCTACACTGTTTCAAGTGATTACAAATTACGTCAACAATCTGAACTAATTCACCTTAACGATGTCTTAACTTGAGATTATCCATTAAACCATTGATTAAGATGCTCATCCGAAGATTTCCAAGTTTTGAGCACACTGCTTTACCAGCGCATGAACAAATTGAGTCAATCTCTTAAAGCACTAAATTCCGAAGCAAGGATTATCCAACTTAATTTGCATACATACATAGCAGCTAAAAGAAACTTTTAGTTGCAGTGCCTACATACAGACCGGATACATATGATTTGTAAATGGTTGAGATTAGATAACTTTTGTGACGTAAATCTCAAAAGCGACTTTAACAGAACAATTCTCTTTATCATAAATTAGATTTATTGTCGTAACGATTAGTTTTTCTAATCAATGGCCACGTAAGCACCAGAAACTGAAGTATTTTTGTTTTAGGTGACGAAAAAATTGACACAATCCACACATAAGGCAAGGAAAAAACCTACAAAGAACACAGCTCGCGAAGTGCGAGCTGTGAACTAAATGGCTTAAATCTTGTCCGAAACCGCCAATGTTGCAGCCAAAACATCCTGTCCAAACAACACACTACGTTCTGGTGACCAACCGTAAAGTGGGTCTGGATGGTTGTTATTATCTTTGAATGGCATCTCGATTGTGTAAGACAAACACTTGAACTGCTCCGCCACCCAATTAGAGCCAACCGTCAGATTCGCTTTACCCGGCTCATCTTTGTCGTAGCCGATCTCGTCTTGGAACTCTGGTGTAATCGTCAGAAGTGCTTGTTTAAACGCGTTTTCCAACTCTGCCATACCTTCATCATAAGAAGGAATACCTTCAGAGCCCGCCACAAAGTTGTAAGGGATAGCTTCATCACCATGAATATCTAGGAACATATCCACGCCAGTTTCTAGCATGCGCTCACGAACCAAGAAGACTTCTGGGCTCTTTTCCATTGATGGCGTTTGCCATTCACGGTTTAGGTTTACGCCAACCGCGTTAGTACGTAGGTGACCACGCACACCGCCATCTGGGTTCATGTTTGGTACTACGTAAAGTACTGCTTTTTCAAGCAATGCACGCGCAACCGTGTCGTTCTCATCGAGCAGACGTTGGATCATGCCTTCCATGAACCATTCTGCCATCGTCTCACCTGGGTGCTGACGTGCAATCATCCAGATTTTCTTTTTGCCTTCTTCTGGCTCACCGAAAGTAAGCAAGCTCATGTCATTGCCATCTAGCGTATGACCAAGCGTCTCTAGTTGGCAGTGGTGCGCGCTTTGTGCCATGTGTAACAGGTCTAGGTGACGGTCGTACGTGTAAGGTGCAAAGTACGCGAAGTAAATTGAGCTGCGCTCAGGGATCACAGTGAAAGTCAGCGTATCGCCATCAAAATCTGCCGGAACTCGGAACCACTCTTCACGATCGTAAGACGCAACCACGTCGTAACCTTGCCAACCTTCCGGGTAAGCTGATTTCGCAAGATCAAGAAGTTTGATGGTGTGTGATTGCTCGGCTTCTGTCTCTAGACGGAAGTGGAACCACTGGTAGAATTCCGACATGTTGTCGTTAGGAATTTTGAGTTGAATGTCGTTTTTGTCGTCCGCTTTCACTACGTGAATGCTGCCGCTGTCAAAATTGCTGAATACTTTCATTTTATTACTCACCTTTTGCATCTGAGCTTGAAAGACTGAGGCTAACACAAAGGCAAGAGGTGTCTCTAACACTTTCACCTCTTCCCCATCTGTTTGCGATCAAAATATTCAGTTTAGTCGAGCTTATCCGCTTTGCCTGCTGGCCCCGCGAGTTTGGCTAGCCACTTATCCCAGATAAATGGTGTTTTATCGTTATCTTCTGCTTCCTCTTTGCGACGAACCGCGTTGCGCACCATCATTGCGCCCGTCCAACGAAATGGCTCTGGTGGGAAGTGCCCTAGAGGCCCTTTGGCTAAACCGCTTTTCGTCCATTCGTTTTCTAGCCCTAATACCAATGAAGATAATATCTTTCCGCCCATTCGCGTCTGCGCAACCCCGTTACCCGAATAACCAAAGCCATAAAAGATATTGCTTTGGTTATCTAGCTCACCGAAGAATGGAAAACCGGTAGCGGAACGATCCGACCCGCCTGTCCATGAATAAGCGAACTCAGCCCCTTTCAAGCGCGGAAACAACTTATCGAACGACTTACGCAGTAGATCTTGATAGCTCGTTGGCTTGTTGAACATCGCATCAACGCGGTTGTTGAAAGAGAACTGATTACCACCTTTCCCTAACATCAAACGGCCATCTGGCGTATCTCGGTAATAGTGCACAAAAATGCGAGAATCTAAAACGCTAGAGCCGGCCTGCCAACCAGATTGAGATAGTGCGTCGCCAAGCGGTTTAGTGATCACCATATCGGAAGAGACAACGGCAATACTATTTTTGAATTGCTTAAATTGCTCAACCATCCAAGCATTTAATGCCAGCACGACTTGCTTAGCCTGAATACTCCCTTTAGGCGTAGAAACAGTGGCCGGTTGCCCATAATCTAAACGGGTCATTGGCGTATTCTCATAGACCTCAACCCCCAATTCGATTGCAACACGTCTTAATCCTCTCGCTAATAAGGCGGGTTGAACACTGGCTGCGACTGGAGAATGAAAGCCCTCCACATTGCGCGGCGATCCCGTACTAGCACGCAACTCCTCAAATTGGCAACGACGCCAACTGTTCACATCCAAACGCTTTAGCTCATCCACAACAGGCTGCATTCCCCCCATCTGAGCTTGGTTGGTTGCGGTGTAATAAACCCCTTTCAACGATAATTGCGCATCGATCTTGTGCTGCTGACAAAAACCGTCGATCTCTAGCACTGCTTGCTCCGACTCTTTTACCAACCAAGCGGCGTGTTCTTCACCGAATAAGCGTTTCAAGGTCGGAAATTTTGTCGACCAAGTCAGCATGCAACCGCCATTTGCGCCGGATGCACCACTGCCACACAAGCCTTTTTCAATCACAACTACCTGTTTTTCTGGCGATTGCTGCTTAATCATGATCGCAGTCCAAAGGCCTGTGTAACCACCGCCGACAATAGCGACATCTGCTTGGATATTTTGTTGAAGTGGTATTGCGGTTTCCGGCGGCTCAATTTCAAGTGCTTGCTTAAACCAATATGAAGGGTGAGTCATTCGATATCCTTTGTAAAAGTGACGCACACAACTGTGCTTTATCACCACTTTACAAACCTAGCGAATATCCAACGAGCAAGAAAAACTTACGCTGAGCGTTAGAAAATATTTATTAAATATTATATTCACAAACACATTCACCAAGAATATATATTTTAATAAAAAAAGGGGGAGCAAGTGCTCCCCAAAAATAATAGAACGAATATACAACAAGGATTAAACAGGCAATAGAGTTATAAATGCTAGCGAATAAATAAATTAACGGTTGCCAGGTTCACGCATACGGTATTCGTATTTCACATTTAATATTGGTTGATATGCGATTTGACCATTGTCTTGTAGAAACTCATCAACCGTTACTTTCGCATTGGTAATAGAGAAAGACTGGCGGTCTACGATATCAAATGAGCTTTTGAATTCGTCTCTGAGCTGCGCCGAGGACTTACTTTGATAGTCCTTAATCATTTCAAACCCCATGTCGTAAGCCGCTTGCTTACTATCAACAACCTCACCTTGGATAGTTTTAATGTTATTGGTCCATTGGTAACCACCAGCAATCGCAGCGAGTGGTGTAGCAGTGAGTGCGATAAGACTTGCTAGAGTAATTGAACGTTTCATAGTGTGCTCCTTTACTTACCTTTTAAATATCGAGTTCCAAATGCTCAACGAATGTAGAGTACCTATAGAGACCTAACGCCAATCATATTAATTTCAGAATTTTTTAATTAATTTAAATTTAAGTATAAACGTGTTTCAGGCTCGATTTTTGCTAATAATTTAATATAAGAAAAACAAATAAAAACCAGACATTAGGATTTTCTCAATTCCAGTGATGCGGGTTTTCGTTTTTACTCACCTGTTTTAATATACCTAAACGCTATAAATAGCTTATTGCGAGAATAAGCACCTTTACTCCGACGATTTGCTTGCCTTAACTCTCTTACGCAGTGTCATCCTGACACTCTCATACTAAGCCTTACAATATCTCTTCTGATTTTTCTCATAGAATCTCACCCAAAAGAACACTGTTCAAAACTTATACCTGTCATCGCCTGAGCAAAACGAGTAACCATTTTGATTGCCCTCCTTTCGCGCTCCTCAACCAGCGTTCATAGCCACTTTGACAGAGCCAACACTTTTGGAAATGAGACTGGAGTGAAATGACCATGAACAAATCTATCCTTGATCACTGTAGAACCATTTATTCCGATGAATACGCTGACATTTATCGTCCAATTTGGACCTACCGCGTAAAATTCATCGCACGTGCTTTATTCTACAGAAAGTCGTTTAAGTACCTCGCGGACAACATTGAAGCATCACTGCTTGAACTACTTTGCACTCGTACACATCGATTCTTAGAGAAGCCATTTCGTCCTTACATTATTAAGAATGGACCAGCTTTCGATCGTTCAACGCTTGTGGTTGATCACTACAACACAGTGTCGAAACTCGTCTCGCCTGAACTGATTCATGAGATCTACACCGATACTGAAGGTCTAACTCTGACTTCATTTGAAATTGACAACATCTTGTACTCAGTTCGCTTGGTTTACGAAGCGCGTTACCAAAAGGAAGGCGATATGAGCTTGGTGCTTCATAGCCAAGAAGATGGCAACTTCTACACCCTTTCTTTCTGCTTGGGTCATGAGAATGGCAAACGATTCATCATGATTGGTGGTTTACAAGGGCCACGTAGCTGTGAAGAAAACAACGCAAAAATCAAAAAGCTGACGCGTAAGTTATACGGTCAACGCCCAAAAAGCTTGATGGTTGGCTTGCTATCGATCGTTGCGCAGGTTTGGGGCATAGAAACATTGTTGGCAGTGAAGACTCAATCGCACACTTACGCAGCTAGACGCTACAGCAAAGGACGAATCAAAACCGACTACGACGCATTATGGATTGAATTAGGCGGCACCGAATACGACCGTCACTTCTACTCTATCGACGTGAATGCACCGCGTCGCGACATCGAAGGTATGTCTCGTTCTAAACGTTCTATGTATCGTCGTCGTTATGAATGGCTAGACAACACTAAAGCAACATTCGAAGAAGTATTAAAAAGCTAACACGCTAAAAGACTCAGGAGAAACGTCCCATGCGTTATTCATTCGTGACTGCTTTGGTGTTGTCGACCTTTTCGTTGTCAACCTACGCAGCAACCAGTACACATGTCATTGGCACCAACCTAGGTTACGGTATGGTCAACTACGACGCGCCTACCAGCGAAGAGTCTGGAGACATGTTCTTAGGTGAGATTTATTATCGCTACATGCCAACGCATAACTTTGGTATCGAAGCAGGCTATAAAGGGGCGTTTGATGGTATCGGCTCGATACTCGTTAGCCCAATTTCGGAAGTCACCAACACCAGCTTCTCTGGCCCTCGTTTGAGTGGTTACGCCAGTTACCCGCTTGGTGCTGGATTCGAGGTATACGGAAAAGCAGGCATGACTTACTACACGCTGGCGTACACCTATTCAGTTAACGATCAAAGCCGTGATATTGAGAAATCGAGCCTATGCGGTGAAGCTGCCGCTGGCTTAGGTTGGAGCTACAAGCATTTTGGATTGAATGCTGAGTATGTGTACTCGAAAAACAGCGATTTTGATTCTGGTGGCGTGATGTTCGGCGCACAATTGCGTTTCTGACGTCAGCTATACCTACCCCTTCCCCCAAAAACTAAAAAAGAAAAAGGCAGCGGTTGCCTGAGTCGTTGCCCTTTTCTTTTATCAATATGGGTCAGTTCGTCAGCGCAAGAATGATCCCCGCCACGATAGAAGTAACCCCAAGCCCTCGGGTGAGATACCATTTCTCAGACAGAAACCAAATCCCCATAAAAAATCCAAACACGATGCTGATTTGCCTTAGTGCCACCACCAAACTCACGTTGTCTGTCATGGTCATCGCAAACAGCACCAAGCCGTAGGTGGATGCCATCATTACCCCTGCCATGCTGGCGGTTTTGCGGATCTGCCACGCGGTCTTAATCTCATCTGGCTTGCCCGTAACCAAGCACCAAACAAGGGTTGGAATACCTATCGCCCAAAACTGCACACCCAAGTAGAAGATCGCACTGTACTGATCATTCAAGATCTCTGACGCTTGTTCTGTAAGTAAGCTCAGTGCCTCTTTGTCGACCACTGAGTAACCCGTTGTGCCTATTGCGGCAATCAATGCCCAGAACACACCGACATTCCAATAAGAGCTCAACGTCATTTGACGAAAGTTCGTCAGTGGTACCAGCATACAGCCAAGGGTTATCAGCAAGAATCCAAGCCACTGCTGACTGGATAATTCATGCCCCAATGCAACACTGATTGCGCCGACCATCATCACAGGCAGCGCCCGAGCAATCGGATAAACCACACCCATATCTGCGTGCTTATAAGCGACAATCAAACCGACCAGATAAACCATTTGTGAAATGCCGCTAATGAACAGCAATCCCCAAAATTCACTCGGTAATGATGCCCAACAAATGGTTACCAAATACCAAATCAAATAAGGGGTAAGAATGAAACATGCAGAAAAGCTGGCCGCCATGGTAAACGCGAGTCCAGAGCCTGAGTTACTTTTACCAAGGATATTCCAGCCCGCATGGAGAACAGCAGAAAAAACAACGAGACCAATCGCCAACAAATCCATTTCAATGTTCCTGTCTGAATAAAATAAAGGCCCCGAGATGGCTGTCTCTTGAT